>JANNNM010000144.1:0-11269 GCA_031398535.1 Betaproteobacteria bacterium
CACGCGCTGCGGCAGCCTCGATCCCGGCGTCATCCTCTACCTGATGGACGAACTGAAGATGGATGCGCGCGCCATCGAGAAACTGATCTATCAGCAATCCGGGCTGCTCGGCGTGTCGGGCGTTTCAAGCGACATGCGCACGCTCGAGTCCAGTTCCGATCCCGCGGCCAAGGCCGCGATCGATCTCTTCATCTACCGCGCGGGGCGCGAACTCGGCTCACTCGCGGCGGCGTTGGGCGGCCTCGACGCGATCGTGTTCACCGCCGGCATCGGCGAGAACAGCCGCGCGCTGCGCGAACGCGTGTGCCGGGATGCCGCATGGCTTGGCGTGGAACTCGACGCCGCGGCCAACGCGAGCAACGGGCCACGCATCAGCACGGTTGACAGCCGCGTTGCCGCGTGGGTGATCCCGACCAACGAGGAACTGATGATTGCCCGACACACTCAAAGGTTGCTGGCGGATGTTTGAACACGCATTGGCGAGCGCGCCGGTCACGGTACTCGTTGCGCGCCCCGGCCCCTTACGACGATCACTGATGGGAGAACGACCATGAATCTCTGGATCGGAAACCTGGCACCCGGCACCACCGACGACGAAATCAAGGCACTCGTGAAGAAATACGGTTCAGCGCTCGAGTGCATCAACATCCAGCGCGTGGACGGCGACGGTTCACGGCCCGCCGTATCGATCGAGTGCGCCGGCACGCGCGAGGCGCTTGGCAACCTGAGCCTGCGTCTCAACGGCATGTACTGGAAAGGCCGCCCGTTGACGTCCACAGTGGCGATCTCGAACTGATGCAACCCGCCGGCATGACCGCGCCCTGCGCAGGGCGGGTGCAACCAACTCTCAATGGAAGCAACCGATGACGCTGGACATTCCACGCCCGGTACTGAAGGGCAGCAAGGCATTGATCGTCGGTGTAGCCAACGAGCATTCGATCGCGTACGGCTGCGCGAAGGCGATGCACGAACTCGGCGCCGACGTCGCCATCACCTACCTCAACGCAAAGGCGCGGCCATTCGTCGAGCCACTGGCGAAATCGCTGGAGGCGTCGCTGTTCCTGCCGCTCGACGTCAGTGTCGATGGCCAGCTGGAGGCCGTGTTCGCTGCCATCGCCAGGGACTGGGGCCGTCTCGACATCCTGGTGCACTCGATCGCCTTCGCCCCGAAGGCCGACCTGCAGGGTGGCCTGTTGAACTGTTCTGCCGAAGGTTTCGCGATCGCCATGGACGTGTCATGCCATTCGTTCGTGCGCATGGCACGCCTCGCGGCGCCCTTGATGACCAGCGGCGGAACGATGATGGCGATGAGCTACCATGGTGCGAACAAGGTCATTCCGACCTATAGCGTGATGGGCCCGGTCAAGGCCGCTCTCGAAGCGAGCTGCCGCTACCTGGCGTACGAACTGGGCGGGCAAGGCATCCGCGTACATGCCATTTCCCCGGGTCCGCTCAAGACGCGTGCTGCGGGTGGCCTCAAGGATTTCGACCTGCTTCTGGCCGAAGCCGAACAGCGCGCGCCGATCGGCGAGCTGGTCGACATCATGGACGTCGGATTCGCCTGCGCGTATCTTGCTACCCCGTATGCGCGACGCATTTCCGGCGAAACGCTCTATATTGACGGCGGCGTCAACGTCATGGCCTAAGGGCGCCCGGCATGCAGTCCGCATGCCGAACTTTGGATGAATCACGGGGACAGCAGAATGAATCGCCATCACATTTCCAGCATCGCGCCGGGCAGTTCGCGCCGGGGCCCTGACTGTGCACGCACGATGGCAAAGGCCGGGAACCCCGCGTCCAGGCCTGTTGTCGCGACGACGGCGCTCGCCGTGGCCATCCAGTGCTTCGCCCCGACGGCCGAAGCTTCATTCCTGCCGCCCGAGCAGATGGACGCCGCGGCCATGTACCTCGCGTGGTTCGTCATCATCTTCGTGCCGATCGGCGCCATCGTGCTGTTCTGGCTGGTGCACGTGATGCCGGAGAAGATCGCGCACAAGCGCCACCATCCGCAGCGCGATGCCATCCACACGCTGTGCCTGCTGTCGCTGGCCTTCGGCGGCTTGCTGTGGCCCATCGCATGGCTGTGGGCCTACACGAAGCCCGTCGGCTACCGGCTGGCGTACGGCACGGAGAAGCACGACGACCACTACCACGAGCTGGGCGACAAGGCCAAGGCAGGCGAGCTGCTGCAGCATGAGCTCTCGCACCTGCGCGAAGAGCTCGACGCGATGAATGCCAAGGGATCGTTGAGCGCCGAGTTGAAAGTACTGCGGCGCGATCTCGACGCGGCGATTCCCGCACCTGCGGCCTCAACGGCCGTGCCGCCCGAGACCGCGCCACCAAGCGCTGCCTCGTTGGTGCGTGGAGCGAAAACCTGATGGAAGCCCTCCTCCTCGGCATCTATTCGTTCTTCGTCTGGCTGATCTTCATCAAGTTCAAGTGGCTGCCTTGGAACACGTCATCCCAGGTCATCGTCGTCATCATCCCCATCGTCGCGATGGCGGCGATGATCCTCACGCTCAACGTGGTGGCGCCGTCGACGAATGATGTCCGCGTGATCAAGTACGTCGTGCAGGTCGTCCCGCAGGTGCGGGGACGCGTGATCGAGGTGCCCGTCGAACCCAACCGGCTGGTCAAGAAGGGCGAGCTGCTGTTCCGCATCGACCCCACGCAATACCAGAACGACCTCAATGTCGCGAAGGCGAAACTCGCCGCCGACGAAGCCAAGCTGGCGCAGGCCGGTGCCGGTGTCGTCGATGCCTCGGCCGGCGCGCGGCAATTGCAGGAGCAATTGAAGTCCGCGAGCGGAACGCTCAGCAGCCTGCAGCCCAAACTCGATCTGGCGCGACTGCGCGTCCGGCAGAACCGGGAACTGGTGGCCACCGGCGCCGGCGACAAGTTTGCGCTGGAACAGGCCGAGGCCAACGTCATCGAGCTCGAGGGCCAGATCCTGACGGCCACCGCGAATGAGGCACAGGTCACGCAGAAGCTCTCGGGGCTCGTCAACGGCGAGCAGGCCACCGTGGCGGCCGCAAAGGCGCAGGTGGCCACGGCCAAGGCGCAGGTGGACGTGAGCCGCGCCGACCTTGCCAACGCCCAGTGGAATCTCGACCAGACGTCCGTCTATGCACCCGCCAACGGCTACGCGATCAACGTGCAGTTGCGGCCGGGCTCCTACGTCACCGCCTTCCCGGTCGCGCCGGCGATGAGTTTCGTCGAGGAGGAGTACCAGGTGATCGCACTGTACGCGCAGAACGAGTTGCGGCTCGTCAAGCCTGGCAATCACGCCGAATTCGCGTTGAAGACCCATCCCGGACAGGTGATCAAGGCGACCGTGGATTCGATCGTCTGGGCGCAGGGCCAGGGCCAGGTGGCGCAATCGGGCACGCTGCCGCAGACCGGCGCGTATCCCTCGGTACCCGGCCGCTTCCCGGTCAAGTTCGAGGTCGCGGAAAAAGATCGTGCGTTGTTCCTAGCCGCAGGCGCGGACGGCGCGGGCGCGATCTACACCGAGCATGTCGCGCTGCTGCACATGATCCGCATGGTCATCCTGCGCGTCGGTTCGATCACCGATTACCTCGTGCTGAAGCTGCATTGATGCGCGCCACGTTCAACCGGTCGTCAATCCTCATCGTGGCGGTTGCCGTCACGGTGACCGGTTGCGCGCTCAAGGCGCCGCCCTCGGTCAGCGAGTTGCAGAAGGATGCGTTGCCCCACACGACCGTTCCGCAGGCGTGGAAGGCCGCAGGCGGCACCGCCGCACCTGTCGCGGACCGTTGGCTCGCCACGTTCAACGACCCGACGCTGTCCGCGCTCGTCACCGAGGCCCTTGCCTACAACGCCGACCTGCAGATCGGCGCCGCGCGCGTCGAACAGGCCGCCGGCTATGTGAAGGTGGCGAGCGGCGCGATGTGGCCGTCGGTCGGCGTGCTGGCGATGGGCGGCGGCAAGTCGGGCGGCAGCGGCGGCCTCGATGGCGTCTGGCTCAATGCGTCACTGGAACTCGACATCTGGGGACGTCTGCGCTACGGCAGCCGGGCGGCTGATGCACAGTCCGCCGCCGTCATCGCCGACTATGCGTACGCGCGGCAGTCGCTGGCGGCGATGGTGGCCAAGAGCTGGTTCGTCGCGATCGAGGCCGGATTGCAGCGTGCCATTGCGCAGGATGGATTGCGCTCGGGCGAGTCGCTGCTCTACGTGGCCGGGGAACGCTTCCGTGTCGGCAACGGCAACGAACAATCCGTGGCCGAAGCGCGCGTGAATGTCGGCAACTATCGTGACTCGATACGCCAGATCGAGCTCGCGCGCGAGCAGGCGCTGCGCGCGCTGGAACTGCTGCTAGGCCGCTATCCCGCTGCCGAGATCGCCGTGGCCGAACGCCTGACGCCGATGCCGCCGCCCCCGCCGGTGGGCATGCCCTCGCAACTGCTCGAACGCCGTCCCGACCTAATCGCTGCCGAGCGCCGCGTGGCGGCCGCGTTCGATCGCATCGGCGAGGCGCGTGCCGCGCAGCTGCCGCGTATCAGTCTGACCGCGGGTGGCAGCAGCGTGTCGAGCGAACTGATCGTGCTGAAGGACACCAGCAATCCGATCTGGAGCTTCGGCGCCAATCTGGTCGCGCCGATCTACCAGGGCGGCGTGTTGCGCGCACAGGTGGAGATTCGCACGGCGGAACAGAAGCAGGCGGTCGCGGAATATGCCCGCGCGGGCCAGCGCGCATTCGGCGAAGTCGAGAATGCGCTCGGCGCCGAAAGCGCCCTGCGCGACCGCGAGGCCATCCTGGAGGCCACGATCCGCGACAGCCGTCGCGCCGTGGAGCTGGTGCAGATTCAGTATCGCGTGGGTACTGTTGACCTGCGCACGGTCGAGCAGAACCAGCTTGCGCTGGTTGCAGCCCGTACCGCGCTGCTGCGCGTGCAGGCGGAGCGGCTTGCGCAGCGCGTGAATCTGTATCTGGCGCTTGGTGGCGGATTCGATGCACCCGTGGTGGAGTCGTTGGCAGCGCAGTGACGGCTGCAGGACCGCATCTCGAAATTGTACTGACCAAGGGAGACGACGATGAAGAAGAATGCCGTGAAGTCCAATGGCGCGACCAAGGCCAGGGCCGGAGCCAACAAGGCCGGGGCGACCAAACGCAACGCAGCGCCGTCCGACAAGAAATTTTCGAGCAAGGACTACGACCGCGAGTTGAAGAAGCTTCACGTCGAGCTCGTGAAGCTGCAGCAGTGGGTGGTGCACAAGGGTCTCAAGGTCTGCATCGTGTTCGAAGGCCGCGACGGCGCGGGCAAGGGCGGCACGATCAAGGCCATCACCGAGCGCGTCAGCCCGCGCGTGTTTCGCACGATCGCGTTGTCCGCCCCGACCGAGCGCGAGAAGTCGCAGATGTACCTGCAGCGCTACCTGCCGCACCTGCCGGCCGCCGGCGAAGTCGTCATCTTCGATCGCAGCTGGTACAACCGCGCCGGCGTCGAACGCGTGATGAGCTTCTGCAGCGAGGAACAGTACGAGGGATTCCTGCAGATGGCACCGCTGTTCGAGAAGGTGATGATCAAGTCCGGCATCATCCTGCTCAAGTACTGGCTGGAGGTCAGTCCGGAGGAGCAGACACGGCGACTGAAGGCGCGCATCGACGATGGCCGCAAGACCTGGAAACTCTCGCCGATGGATGTGAAGTCCTATACGCGCTGGGATGACTACACGAAGGCGCGCGATGCGATGTTCGCGGCCACGGATTCGTCGTGGGCGCCGTGGTACGTCGCGCGCTCCGAGGACAAGATGCGCGTGCGCCTCAACGTGATCAGCCATATGCTGAAGCACATCCCCTACAAGAGCATTGACACCGCGAAGGTCAAGCTGCCCAAGCGCTCGATCGGCAAGTACAAGGCCGCCGACTATCCGTTCAAGTACATCTCCGATACGTTCTGAACGCGCAGCGGAGAACTGGATGCGGACCGAGGTAGCCCATGAGCGCCGGACTTGCCCCCTTCGACGTCACGCTGCGGGATGGCCGTACCGTCCACGTGCGCAACACTGGCGCAGCGGACGAGACGGAGATCCTGCAGGCGTTCCACCGGATGGGGGACGATGCGCGATTCATGCGCTTCATGGGCTTCGTTCGTGAACCCAATCTGGCGCGGTTGCGCAAGGTACTGGCCTCGTTTCCCGCAGGCGGAGAAGGCATCGTGGCCACGGTCCCGGCAGCCGACGGCATCGACATTGCCGGAAGCGCCACTTACCTGGTGGGAGCCGATCCGGCCCAGTGCGAATTCTCCATCACCGTCGCGGGCTCGTACACCGGCGTCGGACTTGCCCGCATCCTGATGACCACGCTGATCGCTGCGGCGAAGCAGCGCGGCATGCGCGAGATGGAAGGCTTCGTGCTGGCCGCGAACCGACCCATGTTGCGACTCGCCACGCGGCTTGGATTCAGCATCGTGCCTGACCCCGACGATCGCTCCGTTCGCCTTTGTCGCCTGCGCCTGACGGACGAGCAGCCGTCGGCAGCAGCCTCGCCATGATCGACCGGACTGCGGCGGCTGAGTCGGCTCGCGAGCCGGTGCTGAACCCGGTCGATCGCATCTCGGAAATGGTGTTCGGCCTGTTCATGGCGCTCACGTTCGTCGGCGCCATCTCGGTGGCGGACGCTGGCAGCGGCCAGATCAGGTCGATGTTTATCGCGGCGCTTGGGTGCAACCTCGCGTGGGGATTGGTCGACGCGGTCATGTATCTCGTGCGCACGGTGACCGACCGCGGCAGACTGCTGACGCTCATCCGCGCCGTGCAGTCCGCCGCCGACCCGCAAGCCGGTCATCGCCTGATCGAGCGTTCGCTGTCCCACGTGCAATCGGGACTGCTGTCCACGGCAGAGATCGCGGCGATACAAACGCGCATCAAGGCCCACACGGCCCTGCCCTCGCGCCCGAAGCTGAACCGTGACGACTTCATTGCCGCGCTGGCCATCTTCCTGATCGTCGTCGGTTCCACGTTTCCCGTCGTGCTGCCGTTCGCGCTGATCGATGACGTCCGCACCGCCAAGAACGTCTCGCGCGCGATCGCGCTGGGGATGCTGTTCTTCGGCGGCCTGGCCCTCGGGCGTTATGCGGGCTATGGCAGCTGGAAGGTGGGCCTGATGATGGCGGGACTCGGCACCGCCCTGGTGGTCGCGATCAACGCGCTGGGTGGATGAACGCGCGCGGCACCGTCGCTGCGCTTGCCGCCGCCGTGGCCATGGCGGCGCATGGTGCCGATGACGGCCGCAGCACTGCGCCTGCCACGACGCCGCCGTGGGAATTTGCGCTCACCGCCTACCCGACTGCGGTGCGCGGCGGCGAGAACTACACGTCGGTGATCGGCATCGCGGATCGCGGCCCATGGCACTTCGAAGCACGCGTCAACTACGAGTCGATCGGCGCGCGTTCGGCTTTCATCGGGTGGACGTTCGCCGGCGGCAACGACATCACGTGGTCGCTGACGCCGCTGCTGGGCGGCGCCTGGGGCACGACGAAGGCATTCGTGCCCGGCCTGGAGGCCACGGTGGCCTGGCGCACGCTCGATTTCTACATCGAGGCCGAGTATGTCTATACCAGCGAAAGCGCGGACCGGTATGTCTACGCATGGAGCGAACTGGGCATGCGGCCGGTCGAGTGGTTGCGCGTGGGTGTGGCCAGCCAACGCACGCGCATCTACGGTGGCGATCGCGGCCACGACATCGGGCCGTTCGGCCAGGTGACCTTCGGCCCCTTCACGCTCGGGGCCTACTGGTTCAGCCCGGGGTCGAGCGAACAGGTCGTCGTCGGTTCGATCGGCGCAACCTTCTGATCCGGCGCACGATGAACTGACGACAGGACGCGACGACCATGACCCAACCCTCGCCTGCAACGACAGCCCGCGAACCGGCCCCTTCTGGTCTGCGCTTCGACGTGGTCGCCGGCCTCACCGCGGCGGCCGTCGTCCTGCCGAAGGCGATGGCGTACGCCACCGTGGCCGGGTTGCCGGTGGCGGTCGGGCTCTACACCGCCTTCATCCCGATGGCGATCTACGCACTGCTCGGCTCCTCGCGTGTGCTGAGCGTCAGTTCCACGACCACGCTGGCCATCCTCGCCGGCACGCAGCTCGGGCTGGCGGTGCCGGACGGCGATCCGGCGCAGCTCGTTACCGCCACGGCCACCCTGACGCTGCTGGTCGGTGCGATGCTGGTCCTGGCGCGATTGCTGAAACTCGGGTTCGTGGCGAACTTCATCTCCGCGCCGGTGCTGACGGGATTCAAGGCGGGCATCGGCCTCGTGATCGTGCTCGACCAGGTGCCGAAGCTGCTGGGCCTGCACATCACGAAGCAGGGCTTCTTCGCCGACCTGCTGAGCCTCGCGCACCACCTGCCGGAAACGTCGCTGCTGACGTTGGCGGTGGCCGCCGCGACCTTCGCGGTGCTGATCGGCATGGAGCGCCTGTGGCCGCATTCGCCGGCGCCGCTCGTCGCGGTGGGCGGCAGTATCGCAGCATCGTGGTACTTCGGCCTGCATGCGGCCGGGGTGTCGACGGTAGGGCACATCCCGCAGGGCCTGCCGTCGCTGACGCTGCCGGATACGGCGCTGATCGCGCAACTGCTGCCCGGCGCGCTCGGCATCGCGCTGATGAGCTTCACGGAGACCATCGCGGCGGGCCGCGCATTCGCGCGTCCCGGCGATCCGCGCATCAATGCGAACCGCGAACTGGTCGCCACTGGCGCCGCCAATCTGGGCGGCGCGCTGTTCGGCGCGATGCCGGCCGGCGGCGGCACGTCGCAGACTGCGGTAGTCCGCGCGGCGGGCGGGACGTCGCAGAAGGCATCGCTGGTGACCGCAGGCGCCGCGGTGGCCACGATGCTGCTGCTCGCGCCTTTGCTGGGCCTGATGCCGAATGCAACGCTGGCGGCGGTGGTGATCGTCTACTCGATCGGACTGATCCAGCCTGCGGAGTTCCGGGCCATCCGCAATGTCCGCACGATGGAATTCCGCTGGGCGCTGATCGCGTGCGCCGGCGTCCTGTTGCTCGGCACGCTGCAAGGCATCGTCGTCGCGATCATCGTGTCGATGATCGGGCTGGCCAGCCAGACTGCACATCCGCGCGTGTCCGTCATCGGCCGCAAGCGTGGTGCCGATGTGCTGCGCCCCCTCTCGCCCGAACACCCCGACGACGAGACCTTCGACGGCCTGCTGATCGTCCGGCCGGAGGGACGGCTCTTCTTCGTCAACGCGCAGGACGTGGCGGAACAGGTGGACGCGCTGGTCAGGAAGCATCAGCCGCGCGTGCTCGCGCTCGACATGAGTCGCGTGCCGGATATCGAGTACTCGGCAATGCAGATGCTGATGGAAAGCGAGCAACGCGCCACCGAGCGTGGCGCCGTCATCTGGCTGGTGGGATTGAATCCCGGCGTGCTCGACATGGTGCGTCGCGCCGGCCTCGATGTGCGGCTCGGGCCCGAGCGAATGCTGTTCAATGCGCGGGCGGCCATCGAACACTACCAGGCGCGCGCGTAGAATCAGCCGTAGTCCCCTTTTGAAGGTAGCCTGATGCAAACCATCCGGATCATCCGCCTGCTGGCGGCGGCGTCAGTCGCCTGCATTGCCGTAGCGGCGACGGCGCAATCACCGCCGCCTTCTGCCGTGATCATCGAGAATGTCCGGATATTCAACGGCACCAGCGCTGCATTGTCGGCACCCTCCAACGTGCTGGTCGTCGGCAACATCATCCAGTCGATCTCCACGGCGCCGATCGCCGATCCTGCGGGCGCGACGGTACAACGGATCAAGGGCAATGGCCGCACGCTGATGCCCGGCCTCATCGACAACCACTGGCACACGGTGCTGGCGCGACCGACACCCGTGCAGGCCATCGGCGGTGATCTTGGCTACACGAACCTGCTGGCCGGCGTTGAAGCGCAAGCGACATTGCAACGCGGCTTCACCACCGTGCGCGACATGGGTGGCCCGTCGTTCGGGTTGAAGCGCGCGATCGACGAAGGCCTGGTGGAAGGTCCGCGTATCTATCCGTCCGGCGCGATGATCACCATCACCGGCGGCCACGGCGACTTCCGCAACCCCACCGACCTGCCGCGGCAGATCGGCGGCCCGCTGTCGCGGATGGAACAGATCGGCGGCAGCATGGTGGCCGATTCGCCGGACGAGGTGCGCGTGCGCACGCGCGAGCAGCTGCTGCTCGGCGCGTCGCAGATCAAGCTCACCGCAGGCGGCGGCGTGGCATCCCCGCACAGCCCGCTCGATGTCGCGACGTTCAACGAAGATGAAATGCGCGCGGCGGTGCAGGCAGCGGAGAACTGGGGCACCTATGTCAGCGTGCACGCCTATACGTCGGTGGCCACGCAGCGCGCGATCGCGGCGGGCGTGAAGGTGATCGAGCACGGCCACCTGATGGATGACGTCACGGCGAAGATGCTGGCTGACAAGGGGATCTGGCTGAGCTTCCAGCCGTTCACCAGCGATGCGGCGGCAGCGACGCTGGGACCGGCCAACCAGGCACGGCTGCGGCTTGTCATCGCGGGCACGGAGCGCACGATCGCGCTGGCGAAGAAATACAACGTCAAGATGGCGTTCGGCACCGACATCCTGTTTTCGGCGGCGGCGGCCAGCAAGCAGGGCGCGGAGCTGTCCAAGATGCTGCAGTGGTACACGGCACCGGAGCTGCTAGTGATGGCAACCGGCACCAATGCGCAACTGCTGAAGTTGTCCGGCCCGCGCGACCCCTATCCCGGCAAGCTCGGTGTCGTCGAGGAAGGCGCGCTGGCGGACCTGCTGCTGGTCGACGGCGACCCGATGGCGAACCTGAAGCTGATCGAGGATCCGCAGAAGAACCTGCTGCTCATCATGAAGGACGGCCGGATCTACAAGAACACGACGGCCGCGCGGCCGTGACCCGCCCTCAGCTGCGTGGCGCGATGCCCGGCGGCGGCGGCGTGTTCGGCGGCGGATAGCTCGACGCCGGCGCGTCCGGCGGCGGCGCATACCCACCCTCGGGCGCAGGTCCATAGCCCGTCGGCGGCGGCGTATTCGGCGGCGGATACGACGGCGCTCCGGTGCTGCCATACGGCGCAATCGGCCCGGACGGCGGCGCCACGCGCGGGGCTGCGGTGCGTGGCTGCTGCGAGTAGCCGGGCATCACTGGCGCCGGCGTGTTCGGCGGCGGATAGGCCGAAGGGTTGGCAGACGCATTGGCCGCCGCCACGCCGCGCGGCACCATCTGGCCCGGTACCGCGTTGCCGCGCACATACATGCAT
>JANNNM010000154.1:0-4214 GCA_031398535.1 Betaproteobacteria bacterium
CGGGCGGCATGCGGAGTCCTCGGGTAGGGGAAGTCGGCGCAGCACCAATGGATGGCATGACTGGGCGCAGCGACGGATGCTAAGCACGCGGATGGTAACCGTTTTCCATGACAACAGCATCCCGAAAAGCGGCCTGTCCGACCATCGGGCCGTCGGCGCCGACCGGCGCCCGTCCGCCAAGCGTCGCAGCATTCGCGCGTGCTAGACTTTTTGCCATCCTGTTGCAAAGTTCCCGATGACACCCCCACCCTCCCGGATCGACCGGACCATCACGCTCGTCGTGCTCGCCATGCTGGTGGGCGGGGTGTTCCTCGTGCTGCAGCCGTTCCTGACGGCCATCCTGTGGGCGGCCATCCTGGTCATCACGACCTGGCCGCTGTACCGGTGGCTGCTGGAGCGCACCCGCAGCCCCACCCTCGCTGCCACGCTGATGACGCTGCTGATCCTGGTCGTGGCCGTGTCGCCGTTCGTGATCGCCGGCGCCACCATGGCCGAAAATGCCGATCGCCTGGTCGAGTTCACGCGCGCCGTGGTCTAACGCGGGCCGCCCGATGCGCCAGCATGGCTGGCGGAACTGCCACTGGTGGGCGAGCGCGCCGCCACGTACTGGGGGCGTTTCGCGCACGACGGCGCCGCGCTGCTGGCGGAATTGCGCCGCCTGGCCGAGCCGCTGAAGGATTTCGCGTACAAGAGCGGCGCGTCGATCGGCTCCGGGTTGCTGCAACTCACGTTCTCTGTGTTCATCGCGTTTTTCTTCTATCGCGACGGCGACGGCATCATTCCCCGCATCCGCGGCGCGGTCAGCCGGATTGCGCCCACGCGCGGTGCGCACATGCTGGTCGTGGCCGGTGACACGACGCGCGCCGTGGTCTACGGCATCCTGGGCACGGCACTCGCGCAAGGCGTGCTGATGGCGATCGGCCTCTACATCGCCGGCATCAAGTCAGCGCCGCTGCTCGGGCTCGTCACGTTCTTCCTGTCCCCGATTCCGGTGGGGCCGCCGCTGGTGTGGCTGGCTGCCGCCGCATGGCTCTTCTCGGACGGCCAGACCAGTTGGGCGATCTTCATCCTGGCGTGGGGCGTGCTGGTCGTGTCCTCGATCGACAATGTGCTGAAGCCGATGATCATCAGCCGCGGCAGCGACCTGCCGTTCGTGCTGGTGCTGCTGGGGGTGCTGGGCGGCGTGGTCGCTTTCGGCTTCATCGGCGTGTTCCTGGGGCCGGTGCTGCTGGCGCTCGGCTACGCGCTGGTCAAGGAGTGGGCGGCTCCGGACACGGAAGCCCCGGCGGTGCTGCTGCCACCGCGCACCGCCGACCCTCCTGACGCCTGAAGCATGCGCGCGGACGCGCGCAACCCGTCAGATCGGTGAGCAGAACGCCACGCTCTTGCTGCCGTTGCCTTCCGGGGCCCACGCGCGATTCAGCATCGCGCGTCGCTGCGACAGGTCTACCGTATAGCGGTGGTTCGCGTCACGGCGATTATTGAAGAAGCGATACACGGGCAGCGTCTTGGCCGGGCAGTTTCCGGCGAGGTCCGGCACCTGGATGTAGAACGCGTCCTCCTGCTCCAGCTGCCAGATGCCGGGCCAGTTGGCCTGCACGAACGCGCACTCGCTTTGGTCCGCCGTGTAGTAGTGCAAATTGATCTGCACGTTGGCGTCGGCGTAGAAGCGGCAGACGGGCTTGACGCCCGGGGGCGCCAGGAACGACGTCAGGTACGCGTAGAAGTAAAGTCCCGTGCGCTGGAAGATGCCGCCCAGGAAACGATCGATGTAATTGATCTCGATCGGCGAGGCCGAGATGAAGTAGTGGTCGAGGTCCGCGCGATAGAACTCGACGACCTCGAACGCATTGGGCGGCGGCGGACCGTTGGGAAACGTGCTGCCCACCGCGGCGGCCGCATCGAGCATGCCGCTGCCGCATTCGCCGTTGGAACACAACGATGTCGTGGGGAACTTGCGCGTGGTGCCACTGATGATGTCCTGCACGCGTCCGCCCGTCAGCAGCGGATTGCGCGCGAGGATGAGCGCCGCCACGCCGGAGACGAGTGGTGCGGAGAAGCTGGTGCCGCGGCCAACCATGTACGTGGGTTCTTCCGGTACGGTCGTGCCGGTGAATGCCGTCGAGTAGATCAGGTCGCCGACCGGCAGGTCGCCGCCGGGTGCGGACAGCGTGATGCCGGTGCCGAAGTTCGAGTACTCGGTGATGCCGCCGCGGCGATTGTGCGCGGACACCGAGATGACGCCACCGCAGTTGGCCGGCGCGAACATCGAGACGTCCAGTGACTCGTTCCCCGCGGCCGCGACGATCACCGCACCTTGCGCGAGAGCATCGTCGATCGATTCCTGCAGCGCCTGGTCGCACGTGCCGAAGCCGCCGAGGCTCAGGTTGATCACGCGCGCAGGATGCGTGTTGGGCGGCACGCCGCCGATGTTGACGCCGGACGCCCACAGCGTGCCGGCGACGATGTCCTCGAAGCTGCCGCCACACTTGCCCAGCACGCGCACCGGCAGGATGTTGACGTTGCCCGCGACGCCGGCGATGCCGATGCCGTTGTTCGTGTTGGCGGCGATCTGGCCGGCCACGAACAGGCCATGGAAGAAACTCGGACTGGCGTAATAGCCGCAGTCGCCGTCATCGGTCCAGTCGCCCTCGTCGCGCGGATTGGGGTCGCGGCCGTTGCCGTCTCGCGCCGACTCCGCGTCGGAGATGAAGTCATAGCCGGGCAACACGCGACCGACGAGATCGGGGTGCGGCAGGATGCCGGTGTCGATCACCGCCACCGTCATCCTGGCGGCACTGGGTTGCAGCGTCCACGCATCCTCGATGTTGATGCCGGAGACAGCGTCGGTCAGCGACCATTGCCGCGAGAAGAACGGATCGTCCGGCGCCGCTTGCGCAAAGGCACGGCGCACCGGGTCGGCAAACCGAACCGCGCCATCCTGCTGCAGCCGTTCGGCCATCGCGGCCAGCACGTCGGCCGCTTGCGGCGCGGGAACGCTCAGCACCCAGATGTCGGCGATCTGCCGCTCCACCGTCAACGGCTGGCCGACCGCGGCCGCCATGCGCGGCAACAGGTTGACCCAGTCGGGCGCGACCCCATCCTGCAGCCGCACCATCAGGCGGCGGCTTTTGTATTGCGGTTCCTGCGACGCCTTGGTGCGCTTGACCACCGTCGGCACGGCGGGCTGCGGTTGCACCCAAAGCACGCCGCGGTCCTGCTGCAGCCGGCGCGTGATGGCCACGGCTTCCTGCGCGTCAAGCGGCTTGCCGACGACGAGGTCAAGTGCGCCGGTTCGGGTGGTGCCGCGCAATGTGAACGAGGTTTCCGCGACGGCTTCGAGCTGCGCCTGCACATCGGCCGGCAGCGTGCCGCGTGCGGCGAAGTCCGGGTGCAGCATCACCCGCAGTGTGGTGGTCTCGGCTGCGTGGGCGGACGCCATGAAGAGGATGGTGGCCACCACGGCCGGCAGGCGACGAAGGAACGAAGACGAGGGCGTCATGTGGCGGCTTTCCGGAGGCGGGGTTCGACACCCGCGATGATGCAGGAATTATGCCGGGCTACGACCGGCGACATGCCACGAGCATACGCCGGGAGCCCCGCCGTTGAAAAGCCGGCGCAGGCGCACCGACCGTGTATCAGGCCGGCTTGGCGCCGGTGGCGGCCATCCGCTCGGCAAGACCGGCGGTCAGCGGGGCGCGGAACGGGGCCAGGATGGTGACCATCTGCGCGAAGATCTTGGGGCTGGCCGCGATCACCTGGCCGCCGTAGAGATAGTCGCCTTCGCCGGCCAGGTCGCCGATCAGTCCGCCGGCTTCCAGCACCAGCAGGCTGCCGGCGGCGACATCCCAAGGATTGAGGCCCACTTCGAAGAAGCCATCGTAGGACCCGGCCGCGACGTACGCGAGGTCGAGCGCGGCGGCGCCCGGGCGGCGCAGGCCTGCGGTCTCCGTCATCATCACCTTCATCATTTCGAGATACGTATCGATGTAGCTGCCGTCGCGAAACGGGAAGCCGGTGCCGATCAGCGCATCGCGCAGGTGCGTGCGCTTGCCGACGCGGATACGGCGATCGTTCAGGAACGCGCCGCGGCCGCGCGTGGCGGTGAAGAGATCGTTGCGCACCGGATCGTAGATGACACCCTGCTGTACGACGTTGCGATGCGCCAGTGCGATCGACACACAGTACTGCGGGAAGCCGTGCAGGAAATTGGT
>JANNNM010000208.1:0-1211 GCA_031398535.1 Betaproteobacteria bacterium
GGCGTGAGGTACTCGGTCAACAGGCCCGGCGCGACATCGTCCGCATTCGACGTGGCGCCGTCGGCGGGCTTGTCAGTCATGGGAACCACCGCGCCTGATCGACCGGAATCGCACTTCCGTCGGTTTCAGCGCACTTTCAAGCGCATGGAACACGTGTTCAGCCTTGGCCGTATTGTCGGCAAGGAGATTACACACGTAGACGTCGAGGGTGACAAATGCGGCTTCCGGCCAGGTGTGGATCGCGATGTGGGATTCGGCCAGCAGTACCGCACCCGTGACGCCCTGGGGCGCAAACTGGTGAAAACTCTCGCCGACCACCGTAAGGCCGGCGGCCCGTGCGGTGTTGACACACAGCTGCCGCAAGGCGTCGGCCTGTGTGAATTCGGGCGTGTCTGCCGGACACCCGAACCACTCGCCCAGCAGATGGATGCCGTCCATTCGTTGATCCCTTAGAATTTTCCATGAACCAACGCGCCGGACGGTAAGCGATGGCTTGTAAACGTGCAATTATTGCACATTGAACATGCAGCAGCGATAATTTGCGGCTCTCCCGAACATCATCCACGGCCCGCCGCTTGTATCCGCGCAGCCATTTCGTTGCAACATTCGTTCGCCATTCTCGCCCACTTATCCATGACCGCCTCCTTAGCCGCCAACGCGCCCGATCACGATCTTGCCAATGCGATTCGCGCGCTGGCGATGGATGCGGTGGAAGTCGCCAAATCCGGACACCCCGGCATGCCGATGGGCATGGCGGAAATTGCCGTGGCGTTGTGGACACGCCATTTGCGCCACAATCCGGCCAATCCGCACTGGCCCGACCGCGATCGCTTCGTGCTGTCGAACGGCCACGGTTCGATGCTGCAGTACGCGTTGCTGCATCTTTCGGGCTACGACCTGCCGATGTCCGAGTTGCGCGCGTTCCGGCAATTGCACTCGCGCACGCCGGGACACCCGGAAGTCGGCGTCACGCCCGGCGTGGAGACAACCACCGGCCCGCTGGGCCAGGGCCTCGCCAACGCGGTGGGCATGGCGCTCGCTGAAAAACTGATGGCCGCGGCATTCAACCGCGACGGCCATACGATCGTCGACCACCGCACCTACGTGTTCCTGGGTGACGGTTGCCTGATGGAAGGCATTTCACACGAGGCGTGCTCGCTGGCCGGCACGCTGGGCCTGGGCAAGCTGGTCGCGCTGTACGACGACAACGG
>JANNNM010000501.1:0-4843 GCA_031398535.1 Betaproteobacteria bacterium
CCAACCAGCCGATCCGCCTTGCCGGCATCAACTGGTTCGGCCTGGAGACGGACACCTTCGCGCCGCACGGGCTCTGGGCACGCGGCTACAAGTCGATGCTCGACCAGATCAAGGCGCAGGGCTACAACACGATCCGCCTGCCGTACAGCAACCAGCTGTTCGACGCCGGCAGCACGCCCAATGGCATCGACTTCTCGCAGAACGCGGACCTGGCCGGCCTGACCGGGCTGCAGATCATGGACAAGATCATTGCCCACGCCGGCGAGATCGGGCTGCGCATCCTGCTCGACCGGCACCGTCCGGACGCCGCGGGGCAATCGGAACTCTGGTACACCGCGCAGTACGACGAAGCCCGCTGGATCCGCGACTGGACGATGCTCGCGGCACGTTACAAGGGCAACACCACCGTGATCGGCGCCGACCTGCACAACGAGCCGCACGGCACGGCGTGCTGGGGCTGCGGCGACATGGCGCGCGACTGGCGGCTGGCCGCCGAACGCGCGGGCAACGCCATCCTCGCCGTCAATCCGGACTGGCTGATCATCGTCGAAGGTGTGGAGAGCCACAACGGACAGAACTACTGGTGGGGCGGCAATCTCGCCGGCGCCGGTACCGCGCCGGTGCGGCTCGATGTGGCGAACCGGCTCGTCTATTCGATCCACGACTATCCGGCCAGCGTGCATGCGCAGCCGTGGTTCTCGGCGCCGAATTATCCGGCCAACCTGCCGGCGCTGTGGGATGCCACGTGGGGTTACCTGCACAAGTCCAACACCGCACCGGTGCTGGTGGGCGAATTCGGCACCAAGCTTCTCACGGAGTCCGACAAGCAATGGCTGGCCGCGCTCGCAAGCTACATGGGCACCGGTGCCGAAGGCATCCACTGGACCTACTGGTCGTGGAACCCCAACTCCGGTGACACCGGGGGCATCCTGAACGACGACTGGCACACCATCAACGCGGCGAAGCAGGCGATGCTGGTGCCGCTGCAGTTCAAGCTGGGCGGCCTGACGTCGTTGCCGCCCCCGGCGAAAACGGCTGCCGTCGAGTACTACAACGCAAGCCTCGACCACTACTTCATCACGCCGGTGGCGACGGAACAGGCCAACCTCGACGCCGGGCTGACGCCGACGCGATGGACGCGGACGGGCAAGGCGTTCAACGTCTACGCGTCCGGCGGTACCGCCACCTCGCCCGCATGCCGCATCTACATTCCACCGGTGTTGGGCGACTCGCATTACTTCGGCCGCGGCACGGCGGAGTGTGACGCCACGATGGCGAAGAATCCGGGCTTCGTGCTTGAAGCGGCCGCGTTCTTTCACGTCGTCATGCCGACCGCAGGGACCTGTCCTGCCGGCACGATACCGGTCTATCGCGTCTTCAGCCTTCGCGCGGATGCGAACCACCGGTACATGACCGACCGCGCGACGCGTGATGCGATGGTCGCCAATGGATGGCTCGCCGAGGGCGATGGTCCGGATGCCGTCGTGATGTGCGCGCCCGCGTAGGCGTCGTCACCCGACCATCTTCAGTTCGCGAAAGCGCAGGTAGAGTTCGCGGCAGGCCCACGCATCGGTCGCCGCATAGGTGAGCTGTTGCGGCGTCAGGCTGCGCGCGGCCCAGTTGGTGGTCTTCGCACCCTTGGGCACGCGGGTGCCGAGGAAGATGCCGGCAAGATTGCGCACCCCGGTCTGTTTCATCCCATGGCGCTTCGCGACCTTGCCGAGATCGATCACCGACTGTTCGTCGAACGTGAACAGCTTCTTCAGGTTGCGCAGGTCGTCGCTGACCGACACGCCCACCTTGATGACACTCGCCGACGCCAGGATCTGCTGCATGGCAGCGAAGGTGTCCTGCTGCTGGACCCGCAGGATGTAGACCGCGCGGGCCGTCGCGAACTGCGCGATGGACGGCAGGTAACTTTCACCGGGCTTGAAGGCGGGCCGCGTCTCTGTGTCGAAGCCGGCCACGCCGTCGTGCAGGATGTCCTGCAGCGCGGTCTCGATATCGCGCAGGCTGGCCGCCTCGTGGATCGGCCCTTCATATCGTCGGATCGGCAATGCGTTCATCTCGTCATGCGAGATGCTCCGGGCAAATTCAGGTGGCGGCGCGGCGGTGGCATCTTCGGTCATACGCCGGATACTAAGCCGGTTCAGCGCGCCGCGCAGGTTCCGGGCAGCAACGCCTTTCAGCTTGACTCATCCGCCGCGGCAAAGGGCCGCATCAGCCATACCCGCCGGCACGCGAACTCCGCGCCGGCATTGATATTGCGCAGGTTGCGCGTGACCTTCACGACACGATGCGGCGTCGTGTCGGCCAGGTAATCGGTGTAGACGCGATTGGACACCAGGGCTGTGTACGCCGGCGAACTCCCCTTGTCGACCACGGCGGCCTGCAACCGGCACGCGACATTGATCGCGCGGCCGACGTACTCCTGCTGGCCCTGCATCGTGATGGGCACCAGCTCCCCCTTGTCGATGCCGAAGCTGATGCCGACCACTGCGGGCTTGCGCGCCAGGTGGGGCAGCAGCGTCCGCCGGAACGCCACGGCGAAATACAGGCACAGGTTTTCAAGGAAGCGCAGCAGATGCTCGCCGCTGGTGTCGGCGGGGAACAGCAGCAACCAGCCGTCGCCGGTGAACTTGTAGGGATCGAAAGGCGCCGCGCCGCCTTGCTGCTTCGCCAGGAATTGCCGCAACTCGACGAAGAACTTTTTCAGCGGCTGAACATTACCGCCCTGCGTCAATTCCTCGATGACGACGGTGGACGAGCACATGTCGAAGGCCACGACGATGGCTTGCCCGCTGATGGTGAGGCGCTGGTAGTCCATGGCAGTCCGCAGCGCGAAAGTGTGCGCCGTGCATCCCCTTTTCGTCCACCTAGTAGTTGGCGAAGCGCGGCGGACCGATGCCGATCGTCCCCATCATCGCGTCGAGGTGGTACTTGACGCGATCGAGCTTCAGCGCCTGGCACGCCGGATCGTCCCACAGGTTGTCGAACTCGCCGGGGTCGCGTTCGAGGTCGTAGAGTTCGCCGATCTTGTGACCGTGATAGACGACCGACTTGTAGCGGCCGTCGCACACCATCGTGCCATGCGAATGATCGGGGTGCCCGCCCATCGCATCGAAATACTCGCAGACCACGTGCGGACGGTGCAGCTGCGCGTCGCGCGCGCCGGTCAGCAGCGGCAGCAGCGAGCGTCCCTGCATCGACTCGGGGACCGGCAGTCCTGCCGCTTCCAGCAACGTCACCGGCACGTCGATCGTCTCCACCAGCGCCTCGCTGGCCACACCACGCAGGATGCGCGCCGGCCACGAGAAGATCAGCGGCACGCGCACCAGGCCTTCGAAGAAGCGGCAGCCCTTGAGGATGAGGCCATGGTCGCCCAGCAGTTCGCCGTGGTCGCTCATGTAGACGATGATCGTGTTGTCGAGCTGCCCGGTGTCACGCAGCGTGTCGACGATCCGCGCCAGCTGGTCGTCGATCAGCATGATCATCGCGTAGTAGTTGGCCTTGACCTGCAGCGCGTCGTAGTCGTCCGGTGGGCGCGACGCGATCGCATCGTGGTCGCCGGCGGACACGGGCTGCACATCCTTACGGATGCGTGGGTCGGCGGCCACCTTGGTCTGCTGGTCGATGCCCGCGAAGGCGCGCTGCCGCTCGATGTCGCCGTCGCGGAAGAGCGGCAGCGGCAGGCTGGACGCGTTGACCTTTGCCAGGTACTCGGGCGGCGCGTCGAAGGGCGCGTGCGGGTCGAAGGGATTGACGGAGAGCAGCCAGGGCCCGTCGCGCTGCTCGGTGATGAACCGCATCGCCATCTCGCTGCACCATGTCGTCTGGTGCAGCTCCGCCGGCACGCCGGGGCCGCAGAAGTAGTTGATCGGCGCATAGAGCTCGACCGGATCCACCTTCTTCTCGTGCCGCAGCCACGAGTCGTAGTCGTGTCCGCGCGCGGCATCCGGCGTCGGGTGGTGGCTCCACCAGAACGCGCGATAGCCGTCATCCGGTCGCGTCTCGAAGTTCTTCGCTGCGGAAAGATGCAGCTTGCCGATCAGCCCGCAGTCGTAGCCGGCGTCAGCGAACATCCGCGTGACGAGCCTCTCGTGCGGCGGGAAATACGCATTGCCGTTGCGATGGACCTGGTGCGCCGCCGGATAGCGGCCGGTCAGGAACGTGGCGCACGCGGGCGTGCAGATCGGGCTCTGCGTGTACGCGCGCCGGAATGCCACGCCGCTTGCGCACAGCGCATCGAGTTGCGGTGTTGCAATGTGCGGGTGCCCGAGCGCACGAATGGTGTCGTAGCGTTGCTGGTCGGCGCAGTACCAGAGGATGTTGGGGCGCGCTGGCGAGGTGGTCATCGGATGCCGGTGGCCTATTCGATCTTGGCGCCGGACACCTTGACGGCCTGCGCCCATTGCTCGCGCTCGCGGGCGATGAAGCGGTTGAACTCGGGCGCGGCCAGGAAGGTGATCTCCGCCCCCTGCGCCGCCAGCTTCTCCCTTACCTCCGGCGTGGCCAGGATCTGCCCGATCTCGGTCGACAGCTTCGTGACCACGTCCTTCGGCGTGGCCGCCGGCGCGACAATGCCGAACCACGCGACGACATCGAAACCGGCGATGCCGAGATCGCCGACGGTGGGCACGTTGGGCAACGACGGCACGCGGTCCTTGGTGCTGGCGACGATGTACCGGAGCTTGCCCGCGGCGACGTGCTGCGACACCTCGATCGGGCTGGCGAACATCACGCCGATGTGGCCGGCCACGAGGTCCGCCACTGCCGGGCCGCCGCCCTTGTAGGGCACGTGCGTGAAGTCGGTGCCGGTGCGCATCTTGAAGAGTTCGGTGGC
>JANNNM010000211.1:0-3595 GCA_031398535.1 Betaproteobacteria bacterium
ATGCAGGCGATGGCCGCGCAACTGGGTGGCGCCGTGGAACTGGGCAAGATCCGCGAGTTCGGCTACGCCGAGGTGCGCGCTCGCGGTCACTCGGCGTTTTTTCGCGACATCCAGGACCGCAGCAACGATGAAGGCCACGGCTTGCTCGACGTCTGGATGAGCCACGGCGACAAGGTCACGGAGCTTCCGCCCGGCTTCAAGCTCATCGGCTCGTCCTCGGCGTGCGCAATTGCCGCGATGGCCGATGAGACGCGGCGGTTCTACGGCGTGCAGTTCCATCCGGAAGTGACGCACACGAAGCAGGGCGCGGCACTGCTGTCGCGCTTCGCGCACGACATCTGCGGCTTTGGCAACGACTGGAACATGCACGACTATGCGGGCGAGGCCGTCGCCTCCATCCGCGCGCAGGTGGGCAACGACGACGTGCTGCTCGGGTTGTCGGGCGGTGTCGATTCGTCGGTGGCCGCCGCGCTGATCCACCGCGCCATCGGCGATCGCCTGACCTGCGTCTTCGTCGACCACGGACTCCTGCGCCTCAATGAGGCGCGTGACGTGATGAAAACCTTCGGCGAGAACCTCGGCGTGCGCGTGATCCATGTCGACGCCAGCGAGGAGTTCCTGGCCGCGCTGGCCGGCGTCAGCGACCCGGAGACCAAGCGCAAGATCATCGGGCGGCTGTTCGTCGATGTGTTCCAGCGCGAATCGGCCAAGCTCGTGAAAGTGAAATGGCTGGCGCAGGGCACGATCTACCCGGACGTGATCGAGTCCGCGGGGGCCAAGACCGGGAAGGCGCACACGATCAAGTCGCATCACAACGTCGGCGGCCTGCCCGAGACGCTGCATTTGAAGCTGCTGGAGCCGCTGCGCGAATTGTTCAAGGATGAAGTGCGCGAACTGGGGCTGGAACTGGGCCTGCCGCGCGAAATGGTGTTCCGCCATCCGTTCCCGGGGCCGGGCCTGGGCGTGCGCATCCTGGGCGACATCACTCGCGAGCGCGCCGACCTGCTGCGGCGCGCCGATGCGATCTTCATCGAGGAACTGCGCAATACACAAGCCGACAACGGCCGCACGTGGTACGAGCAGACGGCGCAGGCGTTTGCCGTGTTCCTGCCGGTGCGCTCCGTGGGTGTGATGGGCGACGGGCGCACCTACGAGAACGCCGTCGCGTTGCGTGCCGTGCAGACCACCGACTTCATGACGGCGCATTGGGCGCACCTGCCGCACGACCTGCTGGCGCGCGTCTCGAACCGGATCACCAACGAAGTGCGCGGCTTCAATCGCGTGGTCTACGACATCTCGAGCAAGCCGCCGGCGACGAACGAGTGGGAGTAGGGACGCGCATGGTTCAGGCCGCGCCCAGGAACTCGTCGTAGTCGGCGTTGAAGCGCTCCGGCAACTCGAAGTACGGCAGCGCGCCGGTCTGGTACACGGAGAAGCGCCAGTTGGCGCGTCCTTCAAGCCAGCGGCGGCCGCGGTAATCGGTGAAGTCGCCGCGCACGCCGTGCGAGAACCAGACCCGCTGCGGCAGGGACTCGTAGACAGCAAGGATGTCGGCGCTGAACAGGCCGGCCGACAGGAAGTACAGCGGTGCGTATTCGGCGCCCGGCAGGCGCGCGGTGAGCACGTCGTAGGCCCATAGCTCCTCGTCGATCGCCTTCGAACCCCAGGTGCGTCCGAGGAAGTAGCGGATCACTGCCGGCCGCGTCAGGCCGCGATACAAACCGCCGCCCCAGCCCGGACCGCGCAGTGCACGGTAGAGCCACGGCAGCGCGCGCGTCGCGCCCGTCGGACCACGGCGCGGTATGTTTCCACGCAGCCCCGTCGGGCTCACGAGGGCGAGGCAGCCGAAGCGTTCGGGACGTTCCGACGCCGCCCTCGCCAGGAACTCGCAGCCGGTGGAAACCGCGAGCGCGTCGACCGGGCCCGCTTGGCCACGCGCGGCGATCGCGTCGAGCAGTTGCAGCAGCGCATCGGTCATCAACCGTGGCGAATAGACACGGTCGCTGCGCTCCGAGTTTCCGAATCCCGGCAGGTCGATCGAGTACACGGTGCGCGACGCCCGGTAGTGCTCGTGCAGCGGCCGCACTTCCGCCGCCGAGGCGGCGGCGTTGACGCTGTGGACGAGCAGCAGCGGCGGACCGGAACCGGCAACGTAGCAGGCCACGCGCCCGGCACCGCCATGCGTATCGAAACGCTCGCCGCTGACGGCGGGCGGCAGTTCCGCGCTGGTGACACGCTCCTCAGTCTGCACGCGGCAACTCGATTTCCTGCATTCGGCAAGCTTACCGGACCGCAATGAATCAGCTTGCCTCGTTGACCACGAGATTTGCTACTTGATGGCAGCCATGGCCGCCGCGTGTGCCGGCGTGCCTGGGGCAGGAATGGTCCAGTAGTAAACGTCGCGCCCACCCACGACCAGCGTTTGCTCGGGCTTCCAATCTCCCATGTTGAATGCGTGCGACACGATGCGCGTCCCGGGCTTCAAATCCTTCAGAAGTATCGGCAGCAGCTTCAGGTTGAGCGCGGGCAGCAGGTACATCGTCACCACCGTGGCGTCGCGGAAGTCGTACTCGAAGATATCGCCCTGGACGATGCTGGCCTTGCCCGCCAGCCCCTCGGCCTGCACGTAGCACTGGGCGAGCTTGGCCAGATCCGGGTTGTATTCGACGCCGATCGCCGTGGCGCCCAGCTTGCCCGCCGCAATCGCGATCTTGCCGTCGCCGGCGCCCAGGTCATAAACCTTGTCTTGCGGCGTGACCTTGGCGACATCCAGCATGCTCTGCACGACCTCATCGGGCGTGGGCACCCAGACGACGTCCTTCCCCGATTGGCCCGAGTGTGGTTTGTAGGCTTGATCGCAACTCGCACGGTTGGCGGCAACCGCCTGTGCCGAGGCGATGCCAATGGACAAGGCGATGAGGCCCGCCAGCGCAACTACTTTGGTGCTGAGAGTAAGACGGGACATGGTGGTTCGGATCTCCGTTGGCAAAGGTGGGGGACAAGATTGCTCCAAGGGCAGTCGTGGGGGCAGGCATCCAAGTCTGTTCGTTCAACCAAGGGTCGTGCCAGCCGGTTATCCTACTTGAAGATTGGATCGAGAATTCATAGACCCGGCAACGCCATTTGCTTACGGTTGCGGAGCTTGCGGCCCGCGCCGTCTTTCCGTACCTTGCCGCCATGTCCATCGCTGCCAACCGCCTGCCCCTCTGGACGTTGATCGCGCCGCCGGTCGCGATCGGCGTTGACCTTGCATTGCACGGCAGCACGAACGTCTTCATCGGGATCGTGCTTGGCATCGCGCTGCTCGCCGGGGTGATGGCCGCGGTCTACCACGCCGAGGTCGTGGCCGCGCGCGTCGGCGAGCCCTTCGGCGCGATCATCCTGGCGCTCGCGGTCACGGTGATCGAACTGGGCCTGATCGTGTCGATCCTGCTGGGTCCGCAGCCGCAACCCACGCTGGTGCGCGACACGATCCACGCGGTCGTCGTGCTGGTGCTGCACGGCCTCGCGGGGCTGTGCATCGTGGTCGGCGCGATCAAGCACCACGAAGTGCATTTCCGGACCCAGGGCGCCCAGGCCTACCTGACAGTGCTTC
>JANNNM010000502.1:0-3639 GCA_031398535.1 Betaproteobacteria bacterium
GGGTCAGTTAAATAATGGGGTCAGGCTCAATTGGGTAAGTCGTTAGCTTGATCGATGTTCTACCAGATTGAACCTGACCCCATTATTTAACTGACCCTGGCCCCTTTGTTTCTGTCCTCTTTTTTCAGATGCGCATCGGCATCACGACGTACTTGTAATCGTCGCGACCGGGCATCGTGATCAGCGCGCTGGAGTTGGCATCGCCGAAGGCGAAGCGCACGCGCTCCACCGTGAGATTGCGCAGCGCGTCGAGCAGGTAGGTGATGTTGAAGCCGATGTCGAGCGCATCGCCGGTGTAGGCGATCTCCAGCTCTTCCTCGGCTTCTTCCTGCTCGCTGTTCGTGCAGATGATCTTGAGCAGATTGGTTTCGAGGACGACACGCACGCCGCGGAATTTTTCATTCGACAGGATGGCGGCACGGTCCAGCGCTGCCAGCATCTCGACGCGCGTGAGTTCGACTTCCTTCACGTGGCCCACGGGAATGACGCGGTTGAAATCAGGGAACTTGCCGTCGACCACTTTCGACACGAGCTCCACATTCGCGAAGCGGAAGCGCACCTGGTTGCCGAGGATGTCGAGGGTGACGGGGTTTTCGCTGTCTTCCAGCAACTTGCCAAGCTCAAGCACCGTCTTGCGCGGCAGGATCACTTCCTGGCGGGTGTATTCGCCGGCGACGGGAATGCTGGCCCACGACAACCGGTGACCGTCGGTGGCGACCGCCTGCAACGTACCGTTGTCCACGACCAGCAGCATGCCGTTGAGGTAATAGCGGATGTCCTGCTGCGCCATCGCGAACTCGGCCAGCTTGAAGAGCGAGCGCAGATCCTTCTGCGGCAGCGACAGCGTCTGCAACTGTTCCGTGCCGAGGCTGATGCGCGGGTAATCCGCGGCCGGCAGCGTCTGCAGGTTGAAGCGCGAACGCCCGGCCTTGACCGTCATCTTGTTGCTGGCGGCGTCGACGTTGAGCGAAGCATCGTCGGGCAACGCGCGCAGCAGGTCCTGCAATTTGCGCGCGCCGACGGTGACGGCCTGGCCGTCCTTGCCGTCGAGCAGGCTGTACGCGGTGATCTGCATTTCCAGATCCGTGGCCGTGACGTAGAGCCGACCTTCGCGTTGCTCGAGCAGCACGTTGGCCAGGATGGGCAACGTGTGACGGCGTTCAACAATGCCTGAAACCGCCTGCAACGGTTTCAAGAGCGCATCACGGGCGATCTGTTTTAGTTGCATTGTTGAATACTTAAGAACAGTTAATAGGAGGGAGCGTGTTTGCGGTATCAGCGACAAATTGCGTTGCGGATCATGACTTAAGCAACGATGCAACAGGCAGGAAAACTACGGTTGGCGGTGTGGATGATTTGGGGGCCGTTGCGTGGCCACCGCAAATGCTGGTCTTATCCACAATCGTTCCTGCGCAAAGCCTTGAAATTATACATCGAAAAGGGTCATTTTCATAGGGAAAGCACGGGCCCGGAATGGCCCGCGAACGCGCCGTTTTCAAGGTCTTGAAAACTAGCTGCGAAGCACCTGCAGCAAAAAATTCACGTCGTGGTTCAGCGCTGGCAGCGATTCGCGCAACTTGGCCACCTGGCGGCAGGCGTGCAGCACCGTGGTGTGGTCGCGGCCCCCGAAGTTGCCGCCGATCTCCGGGAGCGACATCTGGGTCAGTTCCTTGGCCAGCGCCATGGCCACCTGGCGGGGCCGGGCGATGGCCCGCGAGCGCTTCTTCGAATACATGTCCGAAATCCGGATCTTGTAGTAGTCGGCGACCGTCTTCTGGATGTTCTCGATCGAGATCTGCCGGTTCTGCACCGCCAGCAGGTCGCGCAGCGCCTCCTTGGCCAGGGTTAGCGAAATCTCCTGCTTATGGAAGTCGGAATAGGCCTCAATGCGCTTCATGGCCCCTTCCAGCTCGCGCACGTTGGAGCGGATGTGCTTGGCGATGAAGAAAGCCACCTGCTCGTCCATGCGCATGCCCCGCGAGCGCGCCTTGGCCAGCAGGATGGCGACGCGCATCTCGAGCTCCGGTGGCTCCAGCGCGACCGTCAGGCCCCAGCCGAAGCGCGAAATGAGGCGCTCCTCGATGCCGGCGATCTCCTTCGGGAACGTGTCGCAGGTGATGACCACCTGCTTGTGCGCCTCGATCAGCGTATTGAAGAGATAGAAGAACTCCTCCTGCGTGCGGTTCTTGCCGCCGAAGAACTGGATGTCGTCGATCAGCAGCAGGTCGAGCGAGCGGTAATAGCGCTTGAATTCGTCAAAGGACTTGTGCTGGTACGCGCGGACCACGTCGGACACATAGGTCTCGGCGTGGATGTAGCGGATCCTGGCGGCCGGCTTCTGCGCCAGGATGTGGTTGCCGATGGCCTGGACCAGGTGGGTCTTGCCGAGGCCCACGCCGCCGTAGACGAAGAGCGGGTTATAGGAGTTGGGGTGGTCCGAGACCTGCAAGGCGGCGGCCCGGGCGAGCTGGTTGGCCTTGCCCGAGACGAAACTGGCAAAATTGAAGGTCGGATTGAGGCTGGAGGCGTCAGTCCTGCGCCCGGGCGTGATCACCATGGGCGCCGGTACGGGTGTGCTATCCACAGGGCGGCCCGGGGCGGCGGGGGCCGGCGCTGCGGCGGCCGCCGGGGCGGCCTGGGGCGGCGCGGGCGGGGGCGTCACGGCATCCGCCACGGCAAATTCGATGGCCATCGGGGCGCCGTTGGCGGCGGCTGCCATGGTCGCGATGCGCGGCCCGAAGCGGTCTTTCACCCACTGCAGGATGAAGCGGTTGGGCGCGACCAGTTTCATGCGCCCCCCCTCGTCCGCACAGGCAAGCGGGGCAATCCAGGTGGCGAATTGCTGGGGGGTGAGCTCGCGTTCGAACGTCTGCAGGCAGGCGTTCCAGGCGGCGGGTGAGGCGGCAGACGACATGGGCGGGCGCGGGCTCGTAGCGGTGGGGCACAGGTGAAACAGCGGCGACGCCTGGGCGGTGGTGGGCCCTCGACAGGGGCCTTGGGACGCGGCGTCGGGCTGTGGATTGTAGTCGCGTCGGCGCCAGTTATCCACAGGCACGGGGCTGTGGCGTGGATGCGACGGCGCCCGCAACGTCCTGTCTGCCGCGGGTTGGTAGTGACCGCTCGCACCGGGGCGGCGCCGGGGCAGGAACGCCGCGCGGCATTGACAGAAGGGGTGATAACGCGCTCTAATATAAGGCTTTTCCAACGCAATCCGGCGGGCGTTCGGGACCCCATCCTGAGCCGCTTGCACAACACCGCCCCTGAACGGCGAAAAGGTCTTGCCATGAAACGCACATTCCAGCCCTCCACCCTCCGTCGCGCGCGCAAGCACGGCTTCCGTGCCCGCAGGTCGACTGCCGGTGGTCGCAAGGTGCTCTCGGCGCGTCGCGCCAAGGGCCGCAAGAGTCTCTCCGCCTAAAAGCGCCACCTCTGACGTTTCCGCCCGCCCCCGTCGTTGCGCGGCCCTCCCGTCGGGCCGCATTGCTGACCGGGCAGGGCGCCTTCGACACGGTATTCCGCGGTGGCCGCCGGATCGAGGGCCGGTACCTGCAACTCGTGGCGATGCCCGCGGCCCGCGTTCCGGGCCGTGCCGGATACGTCATTGGCAAGAAGGCCCTGCCCCGCGCCGTGGATCGCAAC
>JANNNM010000234.1:0-1230 GCA_031398535.1 Betaproteobacteria bacterium
CGCGCGTTTCCGCGAAGGGCACCGGATCACGCTGGTAGTAGTGCACCAGCGTGAAGTTGTGGAGGTCGAGCAGGGCTTCGAGCTTGGCGGCGAAGCGCGCCGGGTCGAGCAGATCCTGCACGCGCAACGCGCGCCGCGCGATCTTGTCTTCGTAGGCCGGGCCAATACCGCGGCCGGTGGTGCCGATCTTCGTCTCGCCCATCGCGGCTTCGCGCGCCTGGTCGAGCGCCACGTGGATGGGCAGCACCAGCGGGCAGGCGGGCGAGATCTTGAGCCGCGAACGGATCGAAACCCCCGCGCTTTCGAGTTCGCCGATCTCCTGCAGCAGCGCGGACGGTGAAAGCACGACCCCGTTGCCGATGAAGATGCCCACGCCCGGGTGCAGCGCGCCCGACGGGATCAACCGCAGCACGGTCTTCTTGCCGCCGATCCATAGCGTATGCCCAGCGTTGTGACCGCCCTGGAAACGCACGACCCCGGCCGCGCTTTCAGCGAGCCAGTCGACGATCTTGCCTTTGCCTTCATCGCCCCACTGGGTGCCGATGACGACGACGTTCTTGCCCATAGTGTTCAGTGCTCCACCAGATGCCATTCGTTGCCGCGCCGCTCGAGGCGACGGGCGTGCAGTGCGGGTTCATCCGGCAGCACGACGACCACGGCTTCGCCACGCTGGCGCAACGCCGTGATCGCGGCCGCCAGCGCCGGATCGTCCACCGCCGGCGCGGCGATGATGTCGGGGTCTGCGGCACGGGGCGCCAGTTCCGCCAGCCGCCGCAGGTCGAGCGAGAAGCCGGTTGCCGGACGCGCCCGCCCGAAGGCCCGTCCGACGCCATCGTAGCGGCCGCCACGGCCGCAATCCACGACCGCGCCGCTGCCGCGCTCGGCGAAGACCGAGAACGTGGCGCCATTGTAGTAGTGATAGCCGCGCAGGTCGGCGAGATCGACGTGGATGGCGTCGACCTCTGCGGCCTGCGCGAGCGCCGCCAGCGCGTCGAGGGCGCCGGTGACCGCGGGCAGCGGTGGCAGCGCGCGTCGCGCGGCGGCCAGCGTTGCATCGGCCGGGCCGTAAAGTGTTGCCAGTGCGCGCAAGGCGTCGCGGGGTTCGGGCGGCAGCGCAGCCGTCAGCTCGTGCACCGATGGTGCATCCTTGTCGCGCAGCGCGGCGAAGAGTTCGGCGTCGTCACCTTCGCCGTTGCCGCTCAAACCGGCGGCGCGCGCCAGTGCGCCGTA
>JANNNM010000259.1:0-4793 GCA_031398535.1 Betaproteobacteria bacterium
GTAGGCCACCGGCACGACATAGAGCGTGAGCAAGGTGCCGAAGCTCATGCCGCCGACGATGACCCAGCCGATCTGGGAGCGGCTCTCCGCGCCGGCGCCCGACGCGATCGCCAGCGGGACCGCGCCCAGCACCATCGCGCCCGTCGTCATCAGGATTGGCCGCAGCCGCAGCGTGGCCGAATCGACGATGGCCGCCTTCATGTCCTCGCCCTTGGCCCGCAACTGGTTCGCGAACTCGACGATGAGGATGCCGTGCTTGGTGATGAGGCCCACCAGCGTGATGAGGCCGACCTGGCTGTAGATGTTGAGCGTGCCGCCGGTCAACCATAACGCAAACACCGCGCCCGTCATCGACAGCGGCACCGACAGCATGATCACGAAGGGCGAGATGAAGCTTTCGAACTGCGCCGCCAGCACCAGGTAGATGAACATCAGCGCCAGCACGAACACGAAGTAGATTTCGCTGCCGGAGGCTCGGAACTCGCGCGACTGGCCATCGAGGTCCGTCTGCGCCACGCCGGCCAGCACATTGGCGGCGATCGCGTCGAAGCCCTTCAATGCGCCGTCGATCGTGTAGCCCGGTGCCAGCGTGCCGGTGACCTTCACCGCGCGCAGCCGCTGGAAGTGGTTGAGCGACTGCGGCGCCACGCCCTCCTTGACCGTGACGAGATTGGCCAGCTGCACCATGCCGCCATCGCGGGCGCGAACATAGATGTCGCTGATGTCGGCGGGTGTGGCACGTTCCGTGGGCGCCACCTGCACGACAACGTCGTACTGTTCGCCATCGCGCTTGAAGCGCGTGACCTGACGGCCGCCAAGCATGGTCTCGAGCGTGCGTCCGACGTTGTCGACGTTGACGCCGATGTCCCCCAGCTTGTCGCGATTGATCGTGACGCGCACTTCCGGCGTGTTGAGCCGCAGGTCGATCTGCAGGTTCTGCACGCCAGGCACCTTGCGCGCCTCGTCGAGGAAGCGGTCGACCAGGCGCTGCAGCTCGGCATAGGGCACCTGCGCCATGATCACGTACTCGATGGGCGTGGAGCGAAAACTCTGGCCGAGCGACGGCGGGTTGATCGGAAAGGCATTGGCGCCCGGAATGGACGCGAACTTGGGCCGCAGTTCGTCGGCAATCTGCTGTTGTGTCCGGGTGCGCTCCTCCCAAGGCTTCAGGCGCAGGATCGCGTTGCCGTCCACCACGGTGGGAAAGCCCGAGATGGCGGTATAGGCGAAGGCCTCCGGCACCTGGCTGTAGAACCCCTCGATGGGCTTCAGCTGGTCGGACGTGTACTTCGGCGTCGAACCCTGCGGCGCCGTCACCAGACCGAAGACCACACCACGGTCTTCGGTAGGTGCCAATTCCGACTTGAGGTTGGCGAACAGCAGTCCGCCCGCCACCAGCGTGATGAACCAGGCCGCCACCACGATCCAGCGCGCGCGCAACGCGCGCGCCAACAACCAGCGATAACCGCTGGTGAAGGCGTCGAAGCCGGCCTCGATCTTGTTGTAGATCCACGAATGCTTTGGCTGGTGGCGCAGCAGGACCGAACACATCATCGGCGTGAGTGTCAGCGCCACGAAGCCTGACACCATCACCGCACCGGCCAGCGTGAGTGCGAACTCGATGAAGAGACGCCCAGTGCGGCCCGTGGCGAACGCCAGAGGCGCAAACACCGAGGCCAGCGTCAGCGTCATTGCGATGACGGCGAATGCGATCTCGCGCGAGCCCTGCATCGCAGCTTCCTTCGGCTTCATGCCCTTCTCGATGTGCCGGAAGATGTTCTCCAGCACGACGATCGCGTCATCGACGACGAGGCCGATGGCGAGCACCATCGCCAGCAGCGTCAGCGTATTGATAGTGAAGCCGAAGAGATACATGAGCCCGAAGGCGCCGATCAACGACACCGGAATGGTGACGATGGGGATGATCGTGGCGCGCAGGCTGCGCAGGAAGAAGAAGATGACCAGCACGACGAGAACGATGGCCTCGATGATCGTCGTGAACACCGACGAGATCGAGCGATCGATGAAGACGGATGTGTCGTAGGAGACGACGAGGCGCATGCCGGAAGGCAGGTTCTCGTTGATCTTGTTGACTTCGGCGCGCACGCCCTTGGACAGATCGAGCGGGTTGGCCACTGCCTGCTTGATCACGCCGATGTTGAGCGAGGGCTTGCCGTTGTAGCGCGAGACGGTGCGCTCGTCGAGCGCGCCGATTACCACCGTGCCCACGTCGCGGATGCGCACCGGATAGCTGCCCACGTTGGCGATGATGATCTGGCTGAACTGTTCCGGCGTCTGCACGTCGGTCTCGGCCACCACGGTGAACTCGCGCGATGTCGATTCGATGCGCCCGGCGGGAATCTCGGCGTTCTGCTTGCGGATGGCGTCTTCGACATCCTGCACGGTGAGCTTGTAGCCGGCGAGGCGCGTGCGATCGATGTTGATGCGCATCGACACCTGGCGCTCGCCGAAGATGCGCACGTCGGCCGCACCCGGCAACACGGACAGGCGTGGCTTGATGTAGCGCGCCACGTAGTCGGAGGCCTCGAGCGGCGTCAGTTGCCCCGCCTCGACGGAGATGAAGATGATCGGATTGGAGTCGGCCTCGACCTTGGCGATGACGGGCTCGTCCACTTCATCGGGTAATCTCGCGCGCACCCGAGAGACCTTGTCGCGCACGTCGGCGGCGGCCGAATCGGGACTGCGCGACAGCCGGAAGCGCACATTGATCTGGCTGCGCTCGGAGCGGCTTTGCGACGTCATCAACTCGACGCCCTCGATGCCCGACAGCGAATCTTCGAGGATCTTGGTGACCTGCGACTCCACCACCTCCGCGGAGGCGCCGCGATAGTTGGTCTGGACGCTGACCACGGGTTCGTCGATACGGGGGTACTCGCGCACCGACAAGCGCTGGTACGAGATAAGGCCGATCAGCAGGATGATCAGCGACAGCACGGTGGCAAACACCGGCCGCTTGATGCAAATCTCGGGGAGCGTCATGGTGTCAGGTCAGCTCTTCGGCGGCCGGCCGGCGGGGGCGTCGGATTTCACCGCCGCCGCGTTGGCCGGGGCGATGGGGCTGACCGCGGCACCGGGCGCCGCGGCAGGGGCAGGCGCCGTGGATTGCACCGCGCGGGCCGCCGCATCCTTGCCGTCTTCCGGAACGGTGACACGCACGGCCAGGCCGTCGCGCAACTTCAACTGTCCGGCCGTGACCACCAGATCGCCTGCCGCAAGGCCGCTGACAATCTCGACCTTGCTGTCGCGGCGCTGGCCCGTCACCACTTTCACGCGCGTGGCCTTGCCGTCGACGACCTTGAACACGAACTGTTCCGTGCCCTGCGGCACCAACGCCTGCTCCGGCACCACCAGCGCATCGGCCTGGTCCCTGGTGATGAGGCGCACGCGGGTGAACATGCCGGGCCGCAACGTGGTGTCCTGGTTGCGCACCTGCGCGCGAATCACGACCGACCGCCCGGCGGTGTCGATGAGCGGATTGACCGCCGTGACCTTGCCGTCGTAGGTCTTGCCCGGCAGCGCATCGAGCGTCACCTCGAGCGCCTGGCCCGCCTGGATCTGGCGCAGGTAGGTCTCCGGGACACGAAAATCCACCTTGAGGGGATCGATGGCTTCGAGGTTGACGAGGTCGGCGCCCTCCTTCACATAGTCGCCAACGGAGACCGAGCGCAGGCCGATGATGCCCGCGAACGGCGCCAGGATGTCGGTCTTGGCGAGCTTGGCTTGCGCGAGCTGAAGCGACGCTTCCGCCACCTTGTAATTGTTCTCCGCCTCGTCCTTGGCCTGGCCGGAGATGAAGCTGCGCTGGGCGAGGTCGACGGCCCGATCGAACTTCGATTTGGCCAGCGTGAGGTTGGCCTTGGCCTGCGCCACTTCGGCCTGCGGGATGGCGGCGTCGAGCTTGATCAATGGCGTCCCCTTGGCCACGCGTTGGCCTTCCTGGAACGTGATGGCGCTGATGCGCCCGGCGCTCTCGGGGCGCAGCGTGATCGATTCGTCGGAGCGCAGGCTGCCGACGGCGACAATGGATTGCGGCATGGGCGCCGTGATCACTTTGGTGGCCTCGACCGTCACGGCCGCCGGCGCGGCCGCACCGGCGCCCTTGCCCGGCGCGCCACCGGGCGGACCGCCGCCCTGGGCCACGGCGGGGGCAGCGGGCTTCATGCCGCCGCCGTACCAGTAGCCAGCACCCGCTGCGGCCACAATGCCGAGAATCACCGCCACAACAATCACAATTCTGCTCATCAGGACTCGCGCGAAACGGATGGAAATGAATCAGGGACGTTGCCGGGACCGCCAGCCAATGGCTCACCGGATAGCGAACAACCAATCATTATGCCCGTGCCCCGCCGATCCCGACAGCCAGCGGCGATGGAGGCTCGCGCCCCAAAACAGACAGTTGCTAGAATGGTTTGAAGTCCATTGATCCGGGGAGTTCCGCTGTGTCCGAACTGTTGCAGTTTGTTTCACGTTCGTTGCGTCTGGTGGGGGTTGCCAGCCTGGTCCTCGGCGCCGCCGTCGCGGGCCTGCCCGAAGCCCTTGCCCAGGCCTATCCCACCAAGCCCGTGAAGCTGGTCGTCCCGTTCCCGCCCGGGGGCTCGCTCGATATCACCGGACGCCTGGTGGCACAGAAGCTGTCCGAAGCATGGGGCCAGCCGGTGGTTGTAGAGAACAAACCAGGCGCCGGCGGCAACATCGGCGCCGACATGGTGGCGAAGTCGCCTGCCGACGGCTACACGATCCTGCTGGGCGCGCTGTCCACCCACGCGGTCAAC
>JANNNM010000261.1:0-2626 GCA_031398535.1 Betaproteobacteria bacterium
ACCGCGAGCGGCGCTGAATACACAACGTGCCCAACGAAGCGAAACCCCCGCGAGCCTGACGGTCCGCCTCCATGACCAACTGCGCCGCAGGTCGAAAATCGGTGCCCGTCCTACAAACCTTCGTGGCGCCGGTACCACCAAACGCTTGCTGTCGAGCCATAACTGACCGCGGGTCATTGCGGCAGGCGAGAGGGTGCGGCTACAATCACCGTCCCTTTGCGTCAGGATTCTCCGCTTGTCTTCTGCAATGCCGCAATCCGCCGCCATTTCGATGCCTGCGACGCCCGACGCCGTTGTCATGAGCGGGGCCACGTTCGGCTACGACCGGAGCCGCCCCATCCTGAAGGGCATCGACATGACCATCCCCCGCGGCAAGGTCGTCGCGATCATGGGGGGATCGGGGTGTGGCAAGACCACATTGCTGCGGCTCATCGGCGGGCAATTGCGCGCGCAGACCGGGCAGGTGACCGTCGATGGCCAGGACGTTCGCACCCTCGATCGCAACGGGCTTTTTGCATTGCGGCGAAAGATCGGGATGCTGTTCCAGTTCGGCGCGCTGTTCACCGACCTCACCGTGTTCGAGAACGTCGCGTTTCCGATCCGCGAGCACACCGACCTGCCCGAGGCGCTGATCCACGATCTCGTCGTGATGAAGCTGCACGCTGTGGGCCTGCGTGGCGCGGCGTCGCTGCGTCCCGCCGAACTCTCCGGCGGCATGGCGCGCCGCTTGGCGCTGGCGCGGGCGGTGGCGCTCGACCCGATGCTGGTACTGTATGACGAACCCTTTGCCGGGCTCGATCCCATTTCACTCGGTGTGGTCGGCCAGTTGATCCGCGAGCTGAACGATGCGCTGGGCAGCACGTCCATCGTGGTGACGCACGATGTCTACGAATCCCTGAAGATCGTTGACTACCTGTACTTCGTGTCCGAGGGCCGCATCATCGCGCAAGGCACGCCGGACGAAGTGCGCAACTCGCCCGACCCGTTTGTCCGCCAGTTCGTCGATGGCGCGCCCGATGGTCCGGTGCCCTTCCACTATCCGGCAAAGCCCTATGCCGACGAGTTCATTGCACGTGTTGCCTGACGCGCTCGCCCGGGGGTTCCGGCGCATCGGCGCGGGGACGATCAACGCGTTCGCCCGCACCGGCTTCGCCGCGCGCTTCTTCGTCGCGGTACTGAAGCAGACACCCGCGGCATTCCTCCGGCTGCGCCTCACGTTACGCGAGATCTACTTCTCCGGCGTGCTGTCGCTGGTCGTCATCATGGTGTCCGGGCTCTTCGTCGGCATGGTGCTCGGCCTGCAGGGCTTCGATACGCTGAACCGCTACGGTGCCGGCGATTCGCTCGGCATCTTCGTCGGCTTGTCGCTCGTCAGGGAACTTGGTCCCGTCGTGGCGGGTCTGTTGTTTGCCAGCCGCGCAGGCAGCGCCATCACGGCCGAGATCGGCCTCATGAAGACCACGGAACAATTGTCGGCAATGGAAATGATGGCGGTGGATCCGCTGGCGCGCATCGTCGCGCCGCGCTTCTGGGGCGGCGTCATCTCGATGCCGCTGCTGGCGGCGCTCTTCTCGGTCATGGGCGTGTTCGGCGCCTATCTGGTCGGGGTGCGCCTGATCGGGGTCGACAACGGCACGTTCTGGGGCAACATGCAGGCCGGCATCAGTTTCTGGCCGGATGTCACCAACGGCATCGTCAAGAGCATCGTCTTCGGCGTGGCGGTCAGCCTCATCGCGGTTTTCGAAGGCTACGACGCCAAACCCACGGCCGAGGGCGTCTCGTCGGCCACCACGCGCACGGTGGTCGGCGGCTCGCTCGCGATCCTCGCGCTTGACTTCGTGCTCACCGTCTTCATGTTCCGCGGCATCGGCGAGTAACCGATGCCGCCCCGGGGTTTCCTGCCATGAATCGCTCCACCATCGACCTCTGGGTCGGCATCTTCGTCACCATCGGTTTCGGCGCCATCGTGTTCCTGGCCCTGAAGGTGGGCAACCTGACGACACTGAACGCAGCGCCCAGCTACCAGCTGGAGGCACGCTTCGACAACATCGGCGGGTTGAAGCCGCGCGCGCCGGTCAAGGCGGCGGGGGTGGTCGTCGGCCGCGTTTCCAAGGTCCGGCTCGACCCCAAGACCTACGAGGCCATCGTTTCGATCAACGTCGACAACGGTTACGAGTTCTCGAAGGACACGATCGCGTCGATCCTGACCTCCGGCTTGCTGGGCGAGGTGTACATCGGGCTTGAAGCGGGCGGTGACACGCAGATGCTGGCGTCCGGCGGCCGGATCGGCAAGACGCAATCGGCCGTGGTGCTCGAGAAATTGATCAGCCAGTTCATGTTCGACAAGGCTTCCGCAGGACCTCCAGGGGGTGGCAAGTGATGCAGCAACCGAGTTTCACCCCGGCGATCCGTCGCCTGCTGGTCCTTGGCAGTGTGGTGGCCACACTCGCGCTCTCCGGCTGCGCCACCACCGGCGGCGGCCGTACCGACGATCCTTTCGAACCGGTCAACCGCGCGATGTACGCGATCAACGATCCGATCGACAAGTATGTGTTCAAGCCCGTCGCCCAGGCCTACGTCGATTTCGTGCCGTCGATCGTCCGCACCGGGATCAACAACTACTTCA
>JANNNM010000509.1:0-5642 GCA_031398535.1 Betaproteobacteria bacterium
CAAGCGCCGGGTCTTCGGTGCAACGCACGCCATGGTCGATGCGCTCCACGTGCAGTACATCGAGCGCGGCCTTGATGTACGCCGGCGGGCCCTCCTCGCCCGCGTGTGCGACACGATGCAATCCGAGCTCCCCGCACCGGCCAAACACCCGCGCGAAATTCTCCGGCGGATTGCCGCGCTCCCCGCTATCGAGCCCCACGCCGATGAAGTGCTCGCGCAACGGCAGCGCTGCCTCCAGCGTGGCAAAGGCCTCGGCCTCGGACAGGTGGCGCAGGAAACACAAGATCAACGCAGCATCGATGCCGTATTGCACGCGGGCGTCGGCGCAGGCACGCGCCAGCCCATCGATCACCGTGGCCATCGCGATGCCCCGCGAGGTATGCGTCTGCGGGTCGAAGAAGAGCTCAGCGTGGACGACATGATCGGCGGCAGCACGCGCGAGATAGGCCATCGCCATCGCATGGAAATCGGCTTCGGTCTGCAGCACGCTGGCGCCCGCGTAGTAGAGGTCGAGGAAACTCTGCAGGTCCGTGAACGCGTAGGCGGCGCGCAACGACGCGACGTCCGCGTACGGGAGCGCAATGCCGTTGCGCTGCGCCAGTGCGAAGATCAGTTCCGGCTCGAGCGTGCCTTCGATGTGCACATGCAACTCGGCCTTGGGCATCGCGGCCAGCAACGCCGCCAGTGGCTCGCGTGGAAGCGCCATCGCCGGTTCAGCCGGGGCCGAACGCACCGGCCGCCAGTGGCTTCAACCGAGCCCAGGCTTCGCCTACCGTCGCCGGAATGTCCTCGTCCGCAGGTTCGATGCCGGTGAAGTGCGTCATCGCCAGCGCATAGATGTTGCGGTCGAGGTCCTCGAGCGGCTGCGCCGCAAATTCTGCAGAAGCCGTATTGCCGAGCGCCGCTTCACCGGGCAGGACGTCGGTGGCCGGGATGGGCCACGTCGCCGGCGGGCGGGCCGCCGACAGGTTGATCGCGTCGCGCAGGTCGCGGGCATCAATGTCGCGATTGGTGAGGATCGGCAGCGCGTACTTCCTGCACAGCGTGCGGATCAGCGCCGCATGGTGCATCTCGTTCGACACGATCGTGTTCGCCTTCGTGTAGGCCGAGATGGCGATGGTGGGCACCCGCACGCCCAGGCGGTCGAACAGGAAATCCATCTCGCCTGACAGTTGCGGGTTCGACGGCGTGCGCGCGGGTCCCGGTGGCACGTGGTCGTAGCAGCCGCCGGCCTCGTCGAAGGTCACCAGCAGCATCGTGTTGAGCGCGTTGGCGCCGGTGGTTGATTTCGCGGTGCGCACGGCCGTGTAGACGTCGTTCAGCAGCGCATCGCCGGCGCGCACGTCCGACACGCGCTTGCCGGGCGGATGGAAATCGTTGTGATAGAACGCCATGCACGGCTCGATGAACGTGTAGTCCGGCAAGTCGCCGGCGGCGACGTCGGCGGCGAAGTTTTCCATCGTCCGGAAGTTGGTCTTGAAGTACGGCTTCAACGCATGCGCGTGGATCAGCCCCGTCAGCGGCACGATCTGCCGCGGGTCGAAGTAGATGCGCCAGGTGCGACCTGCATCCTGCAACCGGTTGAAGATCGTCGGCGCAGTATTGAATTCCAGCCACTTCTTGTGCGGCGCGTTCAGCACGAAGCCCGATGACGTCGACGCGTGGAAAAAGGAGCGATTGCAATAGGTCTGCGACGGCACCGCCGCATGCCATGCATCGTAGACGGCGAAGGACTGCGCCAGCGTGGACAGCACGGGTAGCTGCGTCGACTAGAACGTCTCCATCACCACCTTGTACTCGTCGTAGGCGGGAATGCGCTTCTGCGTGTGCCTGAAGTTGTTGCAGTAGTCGATGACGAAGCCCTGCATCGTAGGCACGGTGCCGCGGGCCGGCGCGTTGTAGGGGAAGGTCATCTTCGCCTCGGCCTCGAACTGGTTCGAGGGCGGATCGACGATGCCGAAGAGCTGCGTATTGATATGCGGATAGCCCTCGCCCGGATCGGGTTTCGGGTTCTGCCAGTCGCTGGCCTTGCCGGGGCTGGGCGCGGCGGCGACAACCGTATGGCCGTCCTTGATGTAGTCGGGCACCGGGTTGGTGTGCGTGCCATTGGCAAGGCCGTTGAACGCCGACCCCGCCGGATACAGGTAGCCGAGCAGGTTATCGAGCGAGCGGTTCTCGAACATGATCACGACCAGGTGGTCGAAGCGCGACAGCGGGTCGACTTCCACGCCTTCGATCGGGGCTGGCACGGCGGCGTCTCCGCCGTCGCTGCCACCCCCGCCACAGGAAGCCAGCAGCGTGACACCGGCCGCGGCTGCCGAGACCTTCAGGAATTCGCGGCGAGGGGTTGAATCCACCGCGGAGGGCTCCGCCGTCTTGCCGGCATAGGGCGTCGGGTCATGGCTCATGGGCATCCAGGCATGAAATGGGTAAGCTTGCAGATTGCCACGCGGCACATGCCCGCGCCAAGGCCGCGAGCCCTGCAGCTGCCCGAAATGGAACGTTTATGCTATAAGGCTGGCACTTGGAACAAACATACCAGATCGGCAGGCCGCGACAGGGCCAAGCCGGCGCAACCCGCAGCACCCCCCAAAAGAGGAGAAACCAATGAAACGACGCGAGTTCATCACCGCCTTCGCGCTGGCTGCGGCCATCGGCACGGCCGGCCTGCCTGGCACCGCCATGGCGCAGAACCAGGTCTGGAAGGCCTCCGACGTGCATCCGCTCGGCTACCCCACGGTCGAGGCCATCCAGCGGATGGGCAAGAAGCTCGAGAAGGAAACCAACGGCCGCATCTCGATCCAGATGTTCCCGTCGATGCAGTTGGGCGGCGAAAAGGAAATGATCGAGCAGGCCCAAGTCGGCGCGTTGCAGATCGCCCGCATCTCGGTCGGCGCGATGGGTCCGGTGGCTGACGAAGTCAACGTCTTCAACATGCCCTTCATCTTCCGCGACGAAGCGCACATGCGGAAGGTGATCGACGGCCCGATCGGGCAGGAGCTGCTGGAGAAGATCAACAGCAACCCGAATTCACGGCTGATCGTGCTGGGCTGGATGGACGCAGGCACCCGCAACGTCTATTCCAACAAGGCGGCCTCGAAGCCCGAGGACCTGAAGGGCCAGAAGATCCGCATGATGGGCAACCCGCTCTTCGTTGAAACGATGAACGCGATGGGTGGCAGTGGCGTGGCCATGGGCTTCAACGAATTGCTCCCGGCCCTGCAAACGGGTGTCGTCGACGGCGCTGAAAACAATCCCCCGACGTTGCTCGCACAGAATCACTACCAGGTCAGCAAGGTCTACAGTCAGACGGGCCACCTGATCATTCCCGAGATCTTCGTCTTCTCGAAGAAGACGTGGGAAGGCTTGTCGAAGGCTGACCAGGACCTGCTGAAGAGGCTTTCGCGTGAAGCCCAGATGGAACAGCGCGCCCTGTGGGACGCCTATACCGTCGAAGCCGAGACCAAGCTGAAGGCCGCCGGCATCAAGTTCGTGCCGGCCGACAAGGCCGCGTTCTACAAGGCCACGCAGCCGGTGCGTGACAAGTACGGCTCCAAGTATGCCGCGCTGCTGAAGCGCATCGAAGACACCAAGTAAGCATGGGGCCAGGGGCACGCGGCGCCGCAAGGCCCGCGTGCCTTTTTTCGCGCATGGATCCGGGAGCCTTTGCATGACCATCAAGCAACGCTATGCGCAGGCCATGGAGTGGCTGTATCTCTTCTGCGTCGTTCTCTCCGGCACTGCCATGGTCATTATCACGCTGATCATTCCGTTTGGCGTATTCATGCGCTACATCATGAAGAGTCCGCAGTCGTGGCCCGAACCTGCGGCGGTAGTCATGATGGTGATGTTTTCGTTCATCGGCGGTGCGGCGGTCTATCGCGCCAACGTGCACGTAGCGGTGGAGGCGCTGCTCAACGCGGTGAAGCCTGAAATGCGGAAGGTGATGCTGTGGGGCGTGGACATCTGCATGGCCGCGATGGCGCTGTTCATGGTTGTCTACGGCATCCAGCTCTGCATCATCACCCACTTCCAGGGCATGGCCGAGTTCCCCTGGCTGTCGGTCGCGTTCGTGTATTCCCCCATCCCGATCAGCGGGTTCTTCACGCTGCTGTTCCTCATCGAACGCGTCTGGGTCGGCATGCCGCCCCAGACATCGATCATGTATCGCGACGCAGCGACGGAGCTCGAATAACCTATGGATACGCTCGTCCTGCTCGGTACCTTTGCCGTCCTCTGCGCGCTGGCCGTTCCGGTGGCGTATGCGCTCGGTCTTTCCGCGATCGTCGCGGCCATCTACGTCGATCTCCCGCTCGAAGCGGTGATGCTGAAGATCTCGGACGGGACCGACGATTTCGCGCTGCTGGCCATTCCCTTCTTCGTGCTGGCGGGCGGCATCATGGCCGAAGGCGGCATGGCGATCCGCCTCATCAACCTCGCCGCAGTCTTCGTCGGCTTCATCCGTGGCGGACTGGCGCTGGTGAACGTTCTTGCCAGCACGTTGTTCGGTTGCATCTCGGGGTCGTCGGTGGCCGACACCGCCGCCATTGGCTCGGTGATGATTCCGAAGATGGTCAAGGCCGGGTACCCGCGCGTGTTCGCCACCAACGTCACCATCTGCGGCTCCGTGCAGGCGTTGCTGATCCCGCCGTCGCATAACGCGGTGATCTACTCGTTGGCGGCAGGCGGCACGATTTCGGTGGCCAGCCTGTTCCTCGCCGGCATCCTGCCGGGCATCCTTTTCGGCGCCTGCCTGATCGGACTGGTGCTGATCACGGCGCATCGACGTGGTTATCCCAAGGGCGAGCCGACGCCGCTGAAGGACATCCCCAAGATCGTCACGGATGCGCTGTGGGGACTTGGCACCGTCATCATCATCATGGGCGGCATCCTGGGCGGCATCTTCACGCCGACGGAATCTGCGGCCGTTGCCTGCGTCTACGCGTTCCTCGTCACTTTCCTCGTCTACCGCGACTACAAGTGGAGCGAGCTGCCCAACCTCGTGCATCGCGTCGTCAAGACGGTGGCGATGGTGATGATGCTGATCGGGTTCTCGGTGGCCTTCGGCTACATGATGGCGATCATGCAGATCCCGGCCAAGGTGACGCAGTTCTTCCTCAGCGTGTCGGACAACAAGTACGCCTTCCTGCTGATGGTCAACATCCTGCTGCTGCTGCTGGGCACGTTCATGGACCTGGCGCCGATGCTGCTGATCTGCACGCCGATCTTCATGCCGGTGATCTTGAAGCTCGGCATCGACCCGGTGCACTTCGGGATGATCATGATCCTGAATCTGGGCATCGGCCTGATCACGCCGCCTGTGGGCCCGACGCTGTTCGTCGGTTGTGCCATTGGAAAGGTGACGATGGAGCAGGTGTCCAAGGAGTTATGGCCTTTTTACGGCGCCATGTGCCTGGCCCTGCTGCTCGTCACCTACGTGCCCGCCATCTCGTTGTGGCTGCCGGGGCTCATGAAGTAGCGGCAGGGCACGCGGCACGCTGGACAACAAAGAACAGAAGTTCTATTCTGTTTAAAAATCAGAACGTATGTTCCAACCTCAAACACTGCCGACGTTTCCCCCATGCCGCGCGCACCCAGCTACAACGCCCTCAAGGACACCATCTCCGAGGTCTATCCCACCC
>JANNNM010000304.1:0-5989 GCA_031398535.1 Betaproteobacteria bacterium
TGTCCTGACTGCGCGCGCTCAACGTATAGGCCCGCGTTAGATTCATGCCCACGAGCCAATCGGCGCGACTTCGTCCGCGGGCGGCCGCGGCGAGCGCGTCGTACTGCGCGCCCTCTTTCAAGCGCGAGAACCCGTCGCGAATGGCAGCCTCGGTCAACGATGAGATCCAAAGCCGCTTCACCGGTTTGTTACAGCGGGCCGCTTCCGCGATCAGACGAAAGATGAGCTCGCCTTCGCGGCCTGCGTCGCAAGCGTTGATGAGATCGCCGACATCCTTGCGCTTGATGAGGCGCAGCAGGGTCTTCAGGCGATTCTCGTTCTTCTCGATCGGCTTCAGCGCGAACTTGGTGGGCACCGCAGGCAGGTGCGCGAAGGTCCACTTGCCGCGCTTGACCTCTTCCTCCTCCGGCATCCCGATCTCGAGCAGATGCCCGACCGCCGACGAGAGCACATAGGCGTCGCTCTCGAAGTAGTCGTCGTGTTTCGTGAAGCCGCCCAGCGCCTTCGAGATATCGGTGGCGACGGAGGGCTTCTCGGCAATGATCAGGGTTTTGGACAAAGGGACTTCCAGGCGGAGGGCCGGGTCGAAGGGACGCCGATACTACCCGTGCAGGCATGACCGGGGCAAGAAACCTGCAGGGACGGGGTAGCCCAACGTGCGCGTGCGTGCGCGCTCGCGCGCCCTCGCGCGCGAGGAACTGCGGGCGGGTTCATGCTGGCCGCCGCTGCTGCCAGCGCCCGCCGGGCAAGGCCATCACGCGGCCCTCGAGCTCCAGCAGCACCAATGTTTCGAGCACGGCAGACGCGGGCTGCGCGATGCGCGCGCACAAGGTATCGACATCGGCGGGATCGTCCCCCAGCGCCTCCAGCAACGGATGCGCCGATGTTTCCACGACCGCTGCCGGCGGCACGCGCAATCCCGACTTGAGCTCATCCAGGATGTCCTGCGCGGTTTCCACGAGCTTCGCACCATCGCGGATCAGCCGGTGGCAGCCGCGCGCCAGCGGCGAGTGGATCGACCCCGGAATGGCGAAGACCTCGCGCCCCGCCTCGCCGGCGAGGCGCGCCGTGATCAGGGAACCCGACGACAATGCGGCCTCCACCACCAGCACGCCGCGCGCCAATCCGGCGATGAGCCGGTTGCGCCGGGGAAAGTGGTCGGGCAGCGGCGGCGTGCCGGGCGCGAATTCGGACAGCAGGCCGCCCGCGCTGGCGATGGCATGCGCCAGGGCCCGGTGCTGCCGGGGATACACGCGATCCAGGCCGGTGCCGACCACGGCGATCGTGGAGCCCGCGCCACGCATGGCCCCGACATGCGCGGCGGCGTCGATGCCGACCGCCAGCCCCGACACGATCGCGAAACCGGCGCCGGACAACGCCTCGGCGAAGGCCGTGGCGTTGTCCTGTCCCTGCGGCGTGGCGTTGCGGCTGCCGACGATGGCCAGCGCCGGGCGATTGAGGATGGCGCGCTGGCCCGTGAAGTAGAGCACCGGCGGTGCGTGCCCCAGTTCGAGCAACGCCTGCGGGTAATCCGCATCGTCCCAGGCGATGAGCTCGTTGCCCGGGACCGCCAGCCACGCCAGCGTATGCGCCAGCATCTCTGCCGGGACCGGGGTGAGCAGCCGATCGACGGCGCCCGGGGGCACCACAGCGGACAGCTGCGCGCGCGACGCCGCCAGCACGGCCTCGGGCGCACCGAAGGCGCGCAGCAGCAGCGCCATGGCGGCCGGCGGCAGCCCCTTGTGGGCAAGCTCGGCCCAGGCCGCGGCGGAAGTCGCGGTGTCCATCACGGGCAGAGGATGCGCCGGCGCGCAAGGCGCCGGCCATCAGACGAAACGCTTAGGCGCGCGCGGAACGCGCCTACGGTTTGCGCGCCCAGTCGCCGGGGCGGACAGGATCGGTGGAGTTGATCACCAGGCCGAAGGAAACGCGATCGAACGTGCGGAACACGAAGATGAGGCCGGTCCGCTCGTCGGCGGGTTGCACGAATTCACGTGGCGTGAACACCGTCGTGGGATCGAGGAAGCGCAGGATGATCGTCTGCTGGCTGGACGGACGCGGATCGACGATGGGCGGGATCACGCGATACACAGCCAGCACGTGGCCGGGTTCGATGCCGTCGGCGGTGCCCTTGTCGAGCGTGACGATGCCGCCGCGGCCTGTCTCGATGTTGTCGAAAGGCACGCGGAGGATGCGGGCATTGACCGGTTTGTCGGGCGCGCGCGGCACATAGTTCACCAGCACTTCGCGGGGCGCCGGGATCAGCCGGTCGCCGATCTGGATTTCCTGCACGGCCGATTCGATGCGCACGGTGGACAGGTCGCCGAACTTCTCGACGCGTGCGGTACCGAGAAAGCGATTCTCGTAGCCCAGCACTTCGCTGCTGTCGATGTTGAGCACGGCGCCCACCGGGCGGTAGATGTACCAGAAGTCACCCGCCTTCTGGTCGATCCCGAGCACATACACGATGTCGCCGGTGCCACGCACGACGCGTTCCTCGTTGCGTCCGCGCAGGATCTGCGCGGCGTTGTCGAGGCCGCCCGGGCCGGTGATCAGCGGCTTCGTCAGGAAGGGCTCGATGTCACGCGGGGGAATGCTGGGAATGGCTTCGGCGTTGAGCTGCGTGACCCGCGTGGTGGGCGTCACGATGACCGTATCGGCGTTGCGCGACAGTTGCAGCGTGGGCTGGCCGTCCACCATCACCAGGCGAATCACGTCGCCGGGATAGATGAGGTGCGGGTTCTTGATTTCGTCCCGGTTCATCCGCCAGACTTCCGGCCAGCGCCACGGGTCCTTCAGGAATTTGCCGGAGATGGCCCAGAGCGTGTCGCCCTTGACGACCGTGTAGCTTTCCGGGGCCTTGTCGGCCAGCTGCGGCGATTGGGGTGCCTGCGCCCAAGCACTGGGCGCGCCGGCCAGCATGGCTGCGGCAGCGAGGACCAGAGTGAAGCGCTTCCCTGTGGTAAACTGTTGAAGCATAACGCCTCTTCCGTGTCGGACGCGCAACCGCTCCGGCCCTGCCGTCGCTGCGCGCTGCCTAGAGGGCGGAGTCTTAAAGACATCGTCCTAAATCGCCGCAAAATAAGGACTTAACAGGGATTCTGCATCCGGCACCTGCATTTGGCAAGCTATGGCGCTCCTACCCATCCTCGAATACCCCGACCCGCGTCTCAAAAAAGTCGCGGCCCCGGTCACGGCGTTCACGCCCGAGATCGTTCGCCTTGCCCGCGACATGGCCGAAACCATGTATGCGGCGCCCGGGGTCGGCCTGGCGGCCACGCAGGTCGACGTACACAAGCGCGTCATCACGATCGACATCTCCGAAGATCGCAGCGGCCTGCTGGTCCTCGTCAACCCGGTCCTCGTCTCGGCCCGGGGCGAGGCGGAATGCGAAGAGGGCTGTTTGTCGGTCCCCGGCTATTACGACAATGTCACCCGGGCGGCGGAAATCACGTTTCGCGCCTGCACGGCAGAAGGCAAGCCCTTCGAGCGCACGGTGGACGGCCTGCTGGCCGTTTGCGTGCAGCACGAGATGGACCACCTGATCGGCAAGGTCTTCGTCGACTACCTGTCGCCGCTGAAACGCGCGCGGCTTGCAGCCAAGCAGCGCAAGAAGCAACGGCTCGTCGGCTAGTGCCCGTGGCGTTCCTTTCGCGCGGTCGTCCCGCATGGTGACGCGCTTGCCGTTGCGCGTCGGCTTTGCCGGCACGCCGGGCTTTGCGGCGACCGCGCTCGAATCGATCCTCGCGGCGGGCTTCGCGGTGCCGCTGGTCCTGACGCAGCCTGATCGCCCGCGCGGCCGCGGCATGCAGGTCGAAGCTTCCGCCGTCAAGCGATTGGCGCAGCAGCATGCCATCCCCGTGCTGCAGCCGGCCACGTTGCGCACCGACGACGCCCGCACGGCGGTGCTGGCCGTGCCCCTCGACGTGCTGGTAGTGGCCGCCTACGGCCTCATCCTGCCGCCCCCCGTGCTGGCATGGCCGCGTCACGGCTGCCTCAACATCCACGCGTCGCTGCTGCCGCGCTGGCGCGGCGCCGCGCCGATCCCGCGCGCGATCGCCGCCGGCGACACCGAAACCGGCGTCACGATTATGCAGATGGACGCGGGCCTCGATACCGGGCCGATGATCGCCACCACGCCGGTCCCCATTGCCCCGCGCGACACGGCAGGCATGCTGCACGAGCGTCTGGCTGCGGCCGGCGCGACCGCCATCGTTGACGTCCTGCACCGGCTGGCCCGCGACCGCGCGCTGGCCAGCACGCCGCAGCCGGCGGAGGGTGCCACCTACGCGGCCAAGCTCGGCCGCGCGGATGCCACCATCGACTGGACGCTGCCGGCGGCCGAGATCGACGCCCGCATCCGGGCCTTCGACCCCGTCCCCGGCGCGCTGACGCATTGGCGCGACGAGGCCGTCAAGGTGTGGTCGGCGCAACCCAGCAGCGCCCGTGCCGGCACGCCGCCCGGCACCGTTTTCGGCGCCAGCGCGGAGGGCATCGATGTCGCGTGCGGCGAAGGCGTGCTGCGGCTGATCCTCGTGCAGCCGGCGGGCGGCAAGCGGATGGACGCCGCGGCGTTCGCCACCGGCCGCGCACTGCTGCCGGGCATGCGCTTCGGCGTGCCGGCGTCCACCGGCTAGCCCGCGCGATGCAACACGAACAACGACTGGCCGCGCTGGCCGTGCTGCGGGTGCTGGGCGGCGAACCGCTGCCGGTGGCGCTGGCCGCCGTGGCCGATGGCGCGCCGACGCGCGGCCACAGCTTCGTGCAGGAGCTGGCCTACGGCACGCTCCGGCACTGGGGGCGCCTCGATGCGCTGACGCAGGCGCTGACGACCAAGCCGCTGGCCGACCGTCCGCTGGCCGCGCTGATCGCGGTGGCGCTCTACCAGCTCGACCACACCCGCGCGCCGGCCTTCGCGGTCGTCGACCAGGCGGTCGAAGCGGTCGTGCTGGTCGCGCGCCCGGCAGCCAAGCCGCTGGTCAACGCGCTGCTCCGGCGTTACCTGCGCGAGCGCGATGCGCTCAACGCGCAGGTTTCCGCCGCCAGTCCCGTGGCACGGTGGTCCTACCCCCGCTGGTGGATCGGGCGGGTGGAGGCCGACTTCCCGCGGCATTGGGAGGCCATCCTGGCGGCCGGCAACGAGCGTCCGCCGCTGACGGTCCGGGTCAACCGCCGCGTTACCACCCGCGAGGCACTGGCGGCGCAGTGGGCGCTTACTGGCATCGAAACGGTTGCTGTCGGTGCGGAAGGCTTGGTCGTGCTCGTCCCCCAGCCGGTCACGGAACTGCCCGGCTTCAGCGAGGGTGCCTTCGCGGTCCAGGATGCCGGGGCGCAGCTTGCGGCACCCTTGCTGGGCGTCGAAGACGGCATGCGGGTGCTGGACGCCTGTGCGGCCCCTGGGGGCAAGGCGGCGCATCTCGCTGCCATGGCTGACATCGAACTCACGGCCCTCGACAACGACGCGACCCGGCTGTTGCGCGTCGCCGACAACCTGGCGCGGCTGCAGGTCGCCGGCCCCCGCATCGAGACGCTGGTGGGCGACGCCGGCGATCCGGCAAGCTGGTGGGATGGTCGCCCGTTCGACCGGATCCTGGCCGACGTCCCGTGCACGGCCTCGGGCGTCGTGCGGCGCCATCCGGATGCCAAATGGCTGCGGCGCCGCAGCGACATCGAGTCCTTTGCCGCCCAGCAGCGGCGAATGCTCCCGGCCCTGTGGCGAATGCTGGCGCCCGGCGGCCGGCTGCTCTATGCCACCTGCTCCGTCTTTGCCGCGGAAAACGGCCATCAAATCAACGCTTTCCTCAAAGACCATCCGGAAGCGTTGCGGGAAACCATCACGATCCCCGATGAATACCCGCAGGTCGAGGGCCAACTCTTGCCAGCGGCGAATGGCGCAGTCCACAATCAGGACGGCTTCTTCTACGCCCTGCTTCGCAAGGCCTGACGTACCCGTCCTCCCGCCTGTTGCGTTCCGGAACCAGGCTGCCAC
>JANNNM010000363.1:0-14677 GCA_031398535.1 Betaproteobacteria bacterium
ATGGCTACTGCCCCGAATTATCTCAATCCCGGATTGACCGACGGCTTGCGCCGCGTGCGCATGCCGATCGTCGACGCGACCGATGAAACCCTGCGTGGCTACGGCTTCCTGGTCGACGACCGCGACGCGTGCAAGGTGGAGATCGTGCGCTGGCCGGCCCGCGGCCGGCGCACGGTCGACGAGGATTCCGGCGACGAAGGCGGCACCACCACTGGCGTGTTCGTCAGCGAGTGGAAGGGCGACATCCTGTACGGACGCAACGAGGCCGTCGGCGGTCACTACGTGCTGGCGTATGCGACCGAGCCGTCCATGGCGGACGTGACGCACGCGCGCGACCCCGCGCAGATGTTGCTGTGGCATTGCAACTACCACCCGGATGGCGGGCAGCTTTTCTTCCCGCTTGATGCGCAGCCGTACTACGTGCCGCTGGCGCTGCCGGGGGACGAGGTCAAGCCGGAGGACTTCGTGTGCTTTCGCTGCGATGGCCGGCGCGGCCTCTACATCCACCCGGACGTCTGGCACGAAGGCGTGTTCGCGCGGTCGGGCACGCAGCGCTTCTTCGACCGGCAAGGCGCCGTGCACGCGCGCGTGTCGATTGACTTCGCCCGCGAGTTCGGGTGCCTGCTCGAAGCGAAGTTCGCGTGAAGTCTAGCGTTTCTTGTCGCCTGGCACGGCCGCCAGCGTGATCGCGGCGGCAGTACCCGCGACCTTCGTCGCGACGCGGATCGACCGGTAGACGAGACCAGTGACGGATTGCTGCACGAACTCGATGACACCCACCGGGGCGGCCAGCGGCGTGATGCGCTTCAGCACCGCGTACGGATAGCGCGCGATCTCGTTGTGCACCTTCTCGGTTTCATCGACGGCCGCGTGGACGGTATCGACCACCAGGTCGTTCAGGCCCTTCAGCTTGCGGCGCGTGGTGTCGTCCATGACCGATCGTGTCACGCGGCTGCGCAGGCCGCAAGAATGGCGGCATAGACGGCGGGATCGCGTGCCAGCTGCAGGTGGTGCACGCCGGGGAACACGGTCACGTCCGGGGACGCCATGGCACCGGCATCCGCGGACTCCGCCGGCACGCGCACCAGGCCGTCCCCCAGTGCCTTGCTGACCGGATGCCGTGGATTGTCGGTCAGCGTACCCACCAGCCGATGATGCTTCGCGGTGGCGAGCCACGGCACGGAAGCCAGGGCCTCTGCCCCGGGTGCCGTGCTGGTTGATCCACCCTCGCGCAGGTCCTTGACGCCGGCGCTGCGCACGCCCAGCAGGCGGCCGATCAGCCGCGTGACCGGATTGCGCGTGGCCGCCAGCGCCACCGTGGCGCCCTGCGCGAAGCGCTCGAGGTCGGCGCCATCGTGCGGCGTACCGAGATAGAACGCGTGCTGCACCAGCGGCAGCCACGACGCGTCGGCGCGCGCGCCGTGCTCGCATGCCGAGCGGATCACGAGGCCGCCCATGCTGTGCCCCACCAGCACCAGCGTCTCGATCGGGCAGGGATACGCGTTGACCAGCGCCGCCAGGTGCAAGTCGAGTGCTGCGCCACTGTCGGCCACCGGCATGCCGGTGTTGTAGCGCACGGCGAAAGGCGTGAAGCCGGCATCGCGCTGCAGCTTCGTCGCATACGTCGCGCCATCATCGGGGAACCGCCACACGTCCTCGTTGCAGCACCAGCCGTGCACCAGCACCACCACCTTGCCGGTGAGGACGGGCTGCGCCACCTGCAGCGCGTGCGTATTGACGACCAGCGGCGCGCCGTCCTGCACGAACGACATCGGGATGGCGAGGCCGTTGCCGCGGCGATCGAGGTAATCGCCGACCACGCCGTTGAGGATGCTGATCCCGCGGTCGGACCATCCGGTGGAAGGCACCGCGGTCGGGCTGCCGTGCGTCACGCGGTGGCGATGGCGCTGCGCAGGCTGCGGGCGCTGAAGCCTTCGGGCACCTTGCCCGTCTTCGTGTAGAGGTAAAGCACCACGCCGAAGATGGCCTTCAGTGCCGTCATTACCACGCCGACGCCCACGACCCACATGATGCCGCCGAATACCACCAGCACGTACGGGGCGGCATCCTTCACGCCGCTGCTGCCGAGCGCGATGAGCGCCAGTACGCCCAGGAAGAACGCGGGGATGCACAGCAGGAAGCCGATGAGGCCGTAGCCGAGGCCGCTGACGGCCTGCTCGCCCCATGTCTTCTTCACCATGCCGGTGGATTCCGAGATCGATTCAATTGCGCCCTTGCGTTCGATGACGATGAGCGGCACGACGAAGAACGTGACCAGTGTCCAAGCGACGCCGAGGAGGCTGGCCGCCAGCTTGCCCAGGAACCCCGTGCGTGCCTGGATGGCCTGCAGCACGACGCCGACCGTGGCGGACGCCACGGCCCACATGGCAAGCTGCGGCGCGCAACTCGCCGCTTCACGCAGGCTGGCGCCGAGCGACGGCTCGTCGCCGCGCAGCCGCGTGACGACGTAGTCGACCAGCGCGGCGTTGAAGAAGTAGATGACGAAAAAGTTGCAAAGGTAGTAGCAGAAACCGATCACATAGGTGGCGAACGTGGGTTGCGCGTCACCATGCCATCCGCCGGGCACCGTGCTCATGAAGGGCAGGAAGAACGCCGCCAGCACCATCAGGCCGGCGAGTCCGGAGACGAGCGGCAGGATCAGCAGCGCCTTGTCGCGCATCAGGATGTGCCACGACGACTTCATCAGCTCCCACGTATTGGCGATCCGGCGCATCAACGCCTCCGCGACGCATTCTGCGCGGCGCCGATCAGGTCAAGGTCCGCCTTGACCTGCAGCTGGCTGCGTTCATAGACGATTTCGCGGCCCATCGCGCTGCCGACGAAGGCCATGCCGTTGCGCGTGGGCGTCAGCACGCACCGCACGTTGTGGATGCCCGTGCCCAGCACCACTTCAATGGCCTCGGCGCGCTTGCTGAACACGACCACCTCCAGGAACTGTCCTGACTCGGTGACGCGGACCTTGATCTTCTCGTCATTCATGGCAAGTGCACTCCGGAGGGCGGGGTCGTCGCAGATCGACAAACGCATTAGACACCACAACGCCGGGACGGGCAGCGCGCGATGCGACAAGCGGCGTCAGGCGCCGACAGCCCCCGGCGGACGCAGGTCGCACCACATGTGCGACTTCGCGACGAACACGCCGCCGACCGCGACGGCCTTGGGCTCTACGCCGAATTCGATGAAGCCGCAGCGTTCGTACAGCGTGCGTGCCTCGCGGTTGGTCTCGGTGACGGTCAGCTGCACCAGCACCACGCCGGGACGCAACCGCGCCTGCGCGAGCGCCGCCAGCACCAGATCGCGGCCCAGGCCGCGCCCGCGCCACGCGGGTGCCACCATCATGCCGATCAGCAGTGCCTTGTGGCGCGCCTTGATCCGCGATTCGAAGTCGAGGCCCACGGTGCCGACCAATGCGTCATCATCGAAGGCGCCCAGCACCACCATCGGCGCATCGGGCGCCGGATTGAGCCGCGCTTCCCACCATGACAGGGGCAGCGTCGAACGCTCGGCCGGACTCGACGTGAAGGCCTCCGGATGGTTGGCATACGCATCGAGCATCAGCGCGCGATAGGGCGCGGCGTCGGCGGGGACAAGCCGCCGGATGGAAGCCGCTACACCGGCAGGCACGCGGGTCCCAGTGGCTCGAAGCTCTTGTACGTCAGGATGAATTCCTGGTGTCCCAGCGCCTCGGACTTCGTGGTCTCACCGTTGCCGACGCGCTGGATCAGGTCGAAGATCTCGGCGCCCACTTCCGGCAGCGTCGCGCGGCCTTCCAGGATGCGGCCGGCGTCGACATCCATGTCGTCCGTCATCCGCTTCCAGGTTTCGGGATTGGCGCACACCTTGATCACCGGCGCGATCGCCGACCCCACGACCGATCCGCGCCCCGTGGAGAACAGGATCACGTGCGAGCCGCAGGCGATCAGTTCCGCGATCTCGGCGTTGTCGTTGATGTTGGGAAAGCCGTAGCGCACCTCGCCGTCGGGCACGACGTCGAGCAGGTAGAGCCCCTTGCGCGGCGGCGCGATGCCGGGCTTGACGATGCCGTCGATGCGCGACTGCCCCGACTTCGCATACGCGCCCAGCGATTTCTCCTCGATCGTCGTGAGTCCACCATCGGCGTTGCCCGGCGCGAAGCTGGCGTAGCCCAGCGTCGCGTAATACTCGGCCGCCTTGGCGACCGTGCGCTTCAATTCTTCGCCCAGCACCGGGTTGACGGCGCGCGCGGCCATCAGGTGCTCCATGCCGATCAGCTCGCCCGTTTCCTCGAAGATGGTGGCAGCCCCCGCCGCGACCAGCATGTCGAAGGCGACGCCCATCGCGGGGTTGGCCGTGAGGCCGGACGTGGCATCCGAGCCGCCGCAGATCGTGCCCACCACCAGCTCGTTGAGCGCCATCGGCACCGTCGTCTGCAGCGCCAGCGTGGCCAGTGCATCCTCGACCCATGCACGGCCATCCGCGATGGTCTTGCGCGTGCCACCGGTGTCCTGGATGCCGAGCGTGGCCACCGGCCGGCCCGTGCCCTCGATGACGCGCGCCAGTTGCCGCTTGTTGAAGCCCTCGCAGCCGAGCGACACCAGCAGCGCGCCGCCGACATTGGGATGCGTGCAGAGCTTCTCCAGCATGTCCAGCGCATACGCATTCGGATAGCAGCCGGGAAAGCCGATCAGGTGCACGCCGCGCTCGCGAAACGGCACCACGATCTCGCGCGCCACGTGGTGCGCGCATTCGACGAGATACACGACCACCAGCACGTTGCGGATGCCCTTGCGGCCATCGGCGCGCGGGAAGCCTTGCAGGGTGTTCATCAGGTTGGCCATCATACGGGTAGCGTGTAGGTGGGCAGGTACCCGCTCTTCACGTTGTGCGTGTGCACGTACGCACCGGCGGCAATGGCCTGCGTGGCAATGCCGATCGGGCAGTTGTACTTGAGGATGATGTCACCGGCGGCGATGCCGCAAGCCGCCACCTTGTGGCCGACGGCGGTGTTGCGCTCGATGTTGACTGTGATGCCGTCCAGCAAGACGGGCTCGCCGGCACGCAACGGACGCAGCGCCACCGCCACGTTGTCCTGGGGCGCCAGCTTCATGACCGCGGCGGCGGGGGCGCGGTGCATCGATTCCGGTGGCGCCATCACAGGCCCCCGATCTTCCAGTTCGGCCCTACTTTCACGAATTCCATTGACCCCACCCGATTGCCATTCGCGGTTTTGCGGCTCACGAACACTTCGGCGATGTCGTCGAATTGGTGGGACACCTGGAATCCCACGAACGAATCCGCCATCGCGCGCATGGCGTCGGCCGACATCTTCGGCAACGCTTCGCCGAGACTTTTCAACGCCCGGCCGGTCAGGAACTGCACCGCGGCGGTGTGATTGCCTTCGCGCACGGCCGAGAGAAATCCACGCCACGCCACTTCAGGCGATTGCATGCGCGGGTCCCCGGGCGCGTTGGCCTCGGCCAGGGCCACAAGTCCGTTGTCACAATTCTGCCGGAACTGCGCCGCCTTCACTGGATCGCTGTTCTGGAGGGCGCCAAGCCGCTTTACTTCTTCGCGAGTGGTCGGGTAGTCGCGCGCCGATTCAATTTTTCGTACGATCACTTCATGCTGGCGCCGGAATTTATCGAACTCGCTGGCCGCGCGCGTTGCAAATCCGGGAAAATAGAGATCGCACATCATTTTGAACATCAAGGTCGCGCCGACGGTCTGTTCCGCCTTCCACGCTTTCCTGCGGGGTGCCTCTTCAACCTCCCGGGCGAGCCAGGCCTTCCTGCTGGCGTCCTCCTCGGGCGATGGCGGTCCGGCCACGCGTTCGTTTGGGGGCCGCAACTGGGCCGCGTCGATCGTGATGTTCTTCCGGGACCCTTCGACAGTGATTTTCTTCTGTGCCGATCCTGCCTCGCACGGCTTCTGCTGATAGGTCACCTTGCCTGCGGCATCAGTGCATTTGGACAATTGCGCGTCGACAGGCGACGCGGCCGCCAGCCCCGCCAACCCCACAACGAACATGCATCGGAGGCTAGAACTTGCCATAGGTGTTGTACGCCTCCACCGGATCCATCCCACCGATCAGCGCGCGGCGCATGTCGGTCTCGGTGGACACCACGTCCTCGGTCTTGGCCACGACCTCATCCACCAGCGCGCGTGGAATGATCACGACGCCGTCGCGGTCGCCAAGCAGATAGTCGCCGGTGGAGATCGTCACGTTGCCGATCGTGACGGGCACGCCATAGCCGTCGGGAATCCAGCGCGCGACGATGTCCGCTGGCGTCAGGAACGAACAGAACACGGGGAAGTTCTGCTCCAGCACAAGATCCGTGTCGCGCGAGCCGCCGTCCACCACGTAGCCCAGCACGCCGCGCGCCTGCAGCGTCTGCGCGGAGAGTTCGCCCATCAGCGCCACTTCGTGGTTGTGCGGCTGGCAGACGATCACGTGGCCCGACGGCGCCTTCGCCAGCAGCGTGCACCAGCCGAGCAGTGTCTCGTGCCGCGACTTGGTACGGTCGATGTGACCGGACACGGTCCAGATCGGCCCGGCCAGCTTGGTGCCCGGCGCGATGGCCTTGATGGACGGCGGCAGCACGATGTTCTCGTGGCCCATCATCCGCAACACATCGTGGACGGCCCCGGTGTAGCACGCGGCCAGGCGCTGCGTGATGCTTTTCATTGGATGGTTCCCCAAGCGTGAACGAAACTGCAGGCAGTCTGCCCGCGGCCTGTCCCCCGTGCAAGGTGCTTCGATGGCCCAGGCGAGATCGCACTGCTACACGCGCGTTCACTTTCCGGATGCTACGATGAATTCATGTCGCCGACACCCGATAACGAACTGTCGATCCGCCGGTACCGCAGCCACGCGGCCTTGTACGACGAATCGGCTCGATTCACCATGCCGCTGCGTCTGCAGACCATCGCGATGCTGCAACTCCAACCTGGCCAGGTCGTCTTGGACGTGGGCGCAGGCACGGGATTGAGTTACGAACCCTTGCTCGCCGCGGTCGGCGACGCCGGCCAGGTCATGGCTTTCGAGCAAAGCCCTGACATGTTCGCCATCGCCAAACGACGTGTCAGTGCGAATCATTGGCCGCAGCTCTGGCATATCTGCGCGAGCGCTGAAACCGTCCAGCTGCCGCGCCAGGCTGACGCCGTTCTGTTCAATTATGTGCATGACATCCTGCGCAGCCGGGCGGCGCTGGCGAATGTCTTTCGGTTCGTCCGGCCCAATGCCCGCGTGGCCATTGCCGGCATCAAGTACTTTCCGTGGTGGACCGGGCCTCTCAACATCGTTACCTGGCTCAAGAACCGGCCCTACAATGCCCGTCCGGGCGAGCTATGGACGCCGTGGGACCTGGTGCAGGAGCAATGCGTCGAATTTCAACGCCGTACCACGCAGTTCGGGATGGGCTACATGGCCAGCGGTCGGTACAAGGAGAGTTGAGATGAGTCTGGTACGAGCACTGACAGCAATGACGGTGGGTCTTTGTTTGTCGTTCGGCGCGACCGTGGTTACAGCGCAAGATTCCACTTCGCCCAACAAGGGTCCCTTCAAGGCCACCGCGCAGCCCAACGGCCCACCATTGATGCTTGAAGGCCACGATGCCGTCGCGTATTTCACGCAAAGCGCTGCCATCAAGGGCGATCCGGCGATCACGGCCGAACACATGGGCGTTGTTTACAACTTTGCGTCCGAAGGCAACAGGAAGTTGTTCATCGAGGCGCCCGAGAAGTACATGCCGCAGTTTGGCGGCTTCTGCGCCAATGGCATCAACTACGCCATTCCTTGGGGTGGCGGGGGAGCCAAGGACACGTGGCGTATTTATCGCGGCAAGCTCTATGTTTTCGGCGGACAGAAGCCACGCGATCACTTTGAAATGGAGACCGAAGTCAATCTCGAGCGGGCCCATCGCTACTGGAACGAGGAGGTGGCAGGCTCGACCCCGTTGTTCGTGCGCGCGAAGCGGTTGACTTTCCGCGTGCCGCACTACAAGACCGATGCCGCGCTGCAGGCGGAGTATGAAGCGGCGCTTGCTGCTGGAACCCTGCCCGTGAAACCAGGTGCCGCGCAGGTGGTCTCCCGGAATTAGAGAATCACAGGTGCCTTGCGCGTGGCGCCGAGAGGCGCGTGGGGCCTTCACCACCTTCAGGCAGCGGCAGGTGTCCCCGCGAAGATACTGGTGGACGGACGCTTCTGATATTCGCTGTAGGGGGGCACCCAGCCCAGCATGGCGGAAGCCTCCACGCAACGTGCCCGCAGGTCGTCGGCATCGCGTCCGCCAAGATGGAGAATGCCGTGGCGATAACTCCCCAGCCACTTGAAGTCGCGCCGACGCTGACTTGCGTCCTTGGGGAAAGTAAACAGCAACGCGTCAGGAAAGCGGGACTTCAATCGAGCCACCTGCGCGATTGATGGCATCCGTGGCAGCGGTTCGTCGGCAAAGGTGCGATAGACAAAGCTTGCGGCCGCCCCGAAAGATGGCGGTGATGGCATGAGGCCCGCAGGGTCGCGCCCATGTGCCAGCCAGAGGACCACTTCGTGCGGATTCGTCCCGGTCGTACGCCTATAGAGATCGCCGAACTGGGAGGCCAGGCGCGGGTTGAATTCAATCACGCTGAGGCGGTCGCTTTGCTCGTCATGGAAAAACTCCATGTTGAATGCGCCATGCGCGAAACTGACCGCCGCCAGAAAGCGCTGTGCAACGTCAATGGCACGCGCGCGCACGGCCGGCGCGAGGCGGCTGGGAGCGTCGAAGCGCATGAACGATTGGGTGCCTGGGTACATCACCGAATCGACGAAGCCTGTTTCGTGAACGCGGCCGTTCCAGACGTAGCCATCAAGATTGTATTGGCGGCTGTGGACGACCTGCTCGACCATCATCCGATGCGCACTGCCGGCCTCCGGCAGGCGTTGGCGCAGGACATGCTCGAAGGGCTCGACCAGGTGGCGAATGACCCATAACTCCCAGGCCCCAAAGCGGGTATGTGCGTGCAATTCCGCGTGGTTGATCACGGTGCGTGCCAGCACCGAGAACGCGGCCTTGACCGGCTTGGCGAACAGCGGATATTGCAGCCCGAGGGGGACCGGTCCGCCATAGTCGGCGTCGAGCCGCGCGAAGGCGACGTTGGATTCCGGACAGACACGCGACATCACCTGGCGCGCATAGAGCTTGTGCTGGCATGCCAGCACGGCCTCCACAGCCGTGCCGGGCCAGTTCATGCGTTCGGCCAGCATCGCCGCACCCAGCGCCCCGAATTGTTCGTGGTTCGAGACCACGGCCGTCCAACCACGCCGCTTGGCGTTTCTCACCAATCGGGAAACAAACGTTTCGAGGTCGAAACGCACGAGCCGGACGTTGCTGGGAAACGAAAAGAGGTCGAACCCCACACTATCGATTGGAAACGCCGGCTGCAGCCCTGAAAACGAGGCTATGTCCCAATCGTAGTTGAACAGCGCAAGAGTGCGCGTCGGACGGTTCACGCGCATCCCCCTTTTTCGCTGGCAAGCTTGGGCATTCCGCGGCCCGTCGCTGAATCTGTTGTCATCCTGACCGGGGTATCATGGGTCTTCTCTGGCCGCAGCCTGCGCGGCCAGGCAAAACCGCTGATTCAAGGATCCATTCACGGCGGTTGGCTACACCAGTATGCAATGCTAACAGACCCATGCAGCCTGGTATTCCCGGCTCCTGCGAGGTCGTGACGATGTCGACATCCTGTCCTAACGCCCCCGAAGCCCTTCGTCGATTGGCGGCGTCCGGTATTACTACATGGTCAGAAGGAGAGCCTCGCCGCTTGACCTGGCTGGTGTTGTGGCTCGCGTGTGCCACCAGCGTTGCAGGGTGCGGCACCCGGCTTGCAGTCGCTCCCGACCGCAACGGCGAGCCATTGATGCTGCTGGGTCATGATCCCGTGAGCTACCACACGCAAGGCAAGCCGGTTCGCGGCAATCCCGATCTCATCGCGCGACACGACGGCGTCATCTATTACTTCGTGTCGGAGGAGCATCGTGCAATGTTCGTTCGCGAACCGGCACGATACGCGCCGCAATACGGCGGGTTTTGCGCCAGTGGTGCCGCCTACGGCGTCAAGCTCGGCAGTGACCCTACCGAGTTCCGTATCCGTGATGGGCGACTCTACATCTTTGGCGACGTACTCGGGCGCGAATACTGGCTGATGGACCCGCAATGGCACATCGTCAAGGCCGACGCCCTGTGGCCGGAAGCCGGCGCGAATGGACATCGATATCAGTCATTGAAACGCTTTGCGTGGAAGGTACCGTGGTACAAGAATGGCAGGGAGGTGCACGACGAATGGCAGGCGGTGCATCCGGGGCAAAGCATCACCTACGATCCGGGCGGCGTTTTTTTCAATCTGTTCGGCAAGTATCCCGGCTGGCGAGCGCGCGAAGGTCATGGGCAACCTGCACTCGGCATGGTCGGAGTGGATCCCTGTCCACCAGCATGCGTCGGTGCCGTCTCCGAGGGTTATCGCGCGCGTCCTTGACACCCTGTCTCGTTCGCAACCGGCAACGCGGGTGCGAATACCAGGCTTGCCAACAATCCGATCGTCACGCCCAAGGCAACCGTTCTGCCGATCATCGCCAGCACGGGAGACGCGGACATCGACAGCATGGCAAATGCAACGAAGGTGGAGGCCGCCGCCAGCAAGACCGAGGCCGCAGCCTGCTGGCGCTCCGCTGCGGCCACCGACAGGGTTGAGACGAACAACGTGTAGTTGGACGTCACTCCGGCGACGAGCAGCAGGGCCACCACATTGAAGATCGTGAGGCTGCCCTCGATCATCCACAATGCCCACGCGGTGATGATCACCGCCACCGTGAGGGACGTCGCCATGGCGAGCACCGCACGACGCGCGCGTACCTGCAGCGCGAGAAGCACCAGTATCCCGATGCCACCAAGCAGAGCCGTGAACAGGGTCCGCTGGCGGAATCCGGCCACCAGCGTTTCGACGTCGGATTGAAGGTCGAGCATCGAAACGCCAGGCAGCCGGGCGGTCTGGAAGGCATCCTTCACATTCGATTGCGAAGTGACGCCGCGCAGGCTGATCAACACACTGACGCCATCACTGTTGGTGACCACCTGCGCCGCAAGCCAATGTCCAGGCATGGTTCCATCGTAGAAGGCGCGATCAACGTGCGGTTGCTTCTTCGCTGCCGCCACCGCTTCGATGAACGGCTCGAAGGCCTCTGCACGCAGTCGGGTCCCTGTCACGGCTTGCGCGACGCGCTCGCGCAGGATGTCGGTTTCGGGCAGTGCGGCCGCCCTGCGCCGGGCTACGCCTTCACTGGGCAACAACGTCCCAGGGCTGTCGTAGCCCTGTAGCTTGCCTTCTCGTACAAGCGTGTCGAGCCATTGCGAAGTTGCCTCCGTCCGCTCCAACGCATCGTTCAACGTGGTGCCACGCACCACCACCAAGGAGCGTAGGTCCGGCACGCCGATCTCGCGACGAAAACGCAAATCGTTGGCGGCTTCATCCTTGGAACTGGCAGAGATCACGTCGAGGCTGTCATTCCACAGCCTGTCGTGGCTCGCCACCAGCATGGCAAGGGCGGTGAGTGCGAAAAGGGCCAACGGCAGCCGCAATCTCGACAGATGAAGTACCAGCGTCGGCAACCATGCGAATCGATCGAGCGGAACGCTTTCATGGGCACGAACCGGCGGAAACAGCGGCGGCAGCAGCCATCGGGTGCAGACTGCAGCCACCACCAGACCGACGATGGAGAAAATGCCAAGCTGGTGCAGGCCTTGAAAACCGGAGAGCAGCATGGCCAGAAAGCCAATCAGCGACGTGGCCGTGGCCAGGCCGAGTTGGCGCCAGAAGCGAGAGCTGTGCCTCCCCTGTCGGTCGCGCTGCACGAACGCATAGATGGCGTAATCGACGGCTTCGCCAATCAGCGTGACACCGAATGCGAGCGTGATGCCGTGAACGCTGCCGTACTGCCAACCCACCACGGCGAAACCCGCCAATGCGCCGGTGGCCACAGGGATGGCCGCGAGGCCAATCAGTAGGGGGCTGCGCAGGGCCCACAGCAGCAGGCAGGCGACCAACACCGTGGCCAGCAGCGATAACCGCTCCGCGTCGCGGATCAGCGCATCGTGCGATTTGACGATGAAGTACCCGGCGCCAGCCAATTCGACGGTGGGCCTGGCAAGCGCAGGTGGCCAGTCGACCAGGACGCTGGCCGCCGCCTCGCCCGCCAAGCGAATGGTCTCGCGCAACGCCTCGACGTCGTCGCCCCGTGCGCGCGCCTCAAACACCAGAACCGCTGCCTGCCGATCCGCCGTGAGCCAGACGCCTTCTGTGGCCATCGGCGCCGTCACACCCTTTGCCTCACTGAATAGGCGTATGGAATCCATTGTCGGGTCAGCCGGTGCAATGGCACTGATGGCGCGGCCACGCATCGAGGCCAACGCCTGCTCCAGCTGCACGAATGCAGCCGCCAGCTCCTGGCGGGAGAAACGCTTCCCATCGTCGGTAATGCTCGCACCGTCAACCAGCAGGTAGCGTGCGGAGAACAGGCGTTTCCGCTCCGCGTCGTGCGCCGCAATGTCTCCGTTGCTTACCCAGGCAATCTCCTGTCGAGCCGCCAAGGTGTCACGCAGTGCGCGGCTGGCCTTGGTCAGTGCGAGAGTCGTCGCGGCCGACGGCGATGCACCATCGACTTCGCGCGGCAATTGCAGTGCCACCAGCACGATGCGCGTGGACAGGCCATTGCGAAGTTGGTCGGCCAGAAGTCGCTGATCGGCATTGGCGGCGCCGGGAAGGAATGAAGTGACGTCGGTGACGATTTCCGTACGCACGATCTGCCACATCGACGCCGCGACCACCACCAGCCATAGGAGCCAGCGCAGTCGACTCATTCGTCCATCGACCAACGTCTACCTGGCGATCAGCGTCAAGTCACTCACCTCACCATCGGCTGCCGTGGTTTCGATCGAGCGCACTGTCCCGCGCTCGCCGGTGGTGATGATCCGGCGGATCGTTCGTTGCATGCGGGTGTCGATCGGGGTGAGTTTCAACTCCCAGCGGAGGAATGATCCTGTCACGGCAATGTCGAAGTGGCGCCGCAACGAGTTGGCGTCGCCGGCGAGCAGCGCTCGCCATACCTCCACCTGGTTCGCCAGATCGGGCTGCGCATCCAGCCGCAGGATGGTGGGAGCGCTGGTACCGGTTTTGATGGTAATCGAATCATCCGCGACGACGACGCTCTCGGTGACAGGCGAAGTGGTCAGCTTCTCGATCCTTCCCCCGGGCTGAAAACTCAGTTTGCCGCGAGATTCGAGGGGGCTGGACAGCAAGGCCGACATGCGGCGCTCGATGAACGGAACCGCCGTCAATGGCTGGCGCGAAACGGCTGCCAGGATCTGCTCAACCACATCCGGCTTGCCTGGCTTCACCGATGGTGGCGGGGGTTGTGCGTCCAGCGCGGACGCCGCGATAAGGCAAAAACCCATCAGCACGATGACATCGATGGCGCACCACCAGCGGCCACGACTGACGTTGGCTGCAGTCTCTCGCAATGCGTGCTGCTGCCACCGGAAGACTGGCTTGATTGCGGGTTGCCTTCCGGTAGACACGTGCTACCGTCCCGGGGAGTTCTGTTGCAGCGGTACAGCCGTGACCACGGTGTCCGTATGAATACTGGGTCTTGTGGGCATTGGGGCTTCGATTTGTGCTATGACCTGGTCCGATGCGGTGGCCGACGTCCGCGCCTTGGTGGAAACCCGTTAATGCCTAGTTGCGCACGCGGATGATCACGGCCTTCACGCTCTTGATGTCGACGACCGCGTCGAAGAACTCGCGCCCCGAGAGTTCGGAAAGCTGCACGACGTCTTTCGTCACGACCTTGACGGTGCCGGTCAGGTCGTCGTTCGGGCCGAGCTTCAGCGTCACCTTCTTGCCCTGCTGCGCGACCAGGATCGACTCGATCGTGGAAGTGGCGGTGACGGTCACGCCCTGCGCCCAGGCGAACGATGTCATGGCGGCGACGACGAGGACGACTGCGACCTTGCTGGCAATTTTGCGCATGCGGTGATTCCTTGGTTGGGCCGACGTTGACGGGCCGGCGGCCGCCACCCCGGGCGGACGAGCCGAAAAACATCACTTTACGCTTCCCGACGGGGGCCGCATTCAGCCGCCGGATTGCTACACTGGCGCGATTCAGGATTCTCCAGCATGAGGTACCCATGTTCAGGACATCGGTTCGATTCGTTTGCCTCGTGCTGGCTGCTGGTACCGCGGCCGGGTTCGCGGTCGCCGCAGGCCTGCCGCTGGCCGCCGGGCACAACCATTCGCTGGCCATCAAGGCCGACAGCAGCTTGTGGGCGTGGGGGCTGAACGACTCCGGCCAGTTGGGCGATGGCACCCGGGTCAAGCGCCTGGTGCCCTATCAGATCACCGGATCGTTTGCGTCGGTGGCCACCGGCTCCGTGCACTCGGCGGCCATCCGCACCGACGGCACGCTGTGGGCGTGGGGGCACAACAGCTATGGCGAAGTGGGCGACGGCACCGGCAGCGCATGGGCGTTGAATCCGGTCCAGGTCGGCACCGGCTTCGCGTCGGTCGTGTCCGGCAACTCGCACACCGTCGCGATCAAGTCGGACGGCGCGCTGTGGGCGTGGGGACGCAACTTCTGGGGCGAATTGGG
>JANNNM010000366.1:0-10662 GCA_031398535.1 Betaproteobacteria bacterium
TGGGCAGCGCGCCGAGAAAGGGAATGCGAGGACCGAAGTCCACGCCCGGCGCCATCAATCCGATACCCACGGCCACCAGCGTGCCCGCGCCAATGCCGATCAGTTTCGAAGGCAGCCCGGGCCAGCGGCGCATCACGGCGACGATCACGACGATCGTCACCAATGCCACCAGCGCCGTCCACCAGTTGATGCCATGTTTTTCCTCGCCGCCGCCACTGCTGCCGTGATGCATGCCCAGCACCTCGGGCAGTTCGTAGTACATGAGCGTGATCGCAAGGCCGGTCATCAGCCCGGCCACCACGGGGTAGGGCACGAAACGCGCGATGTTGCCGAGGCGCAGGAAACCGAACAGCACCTGCACGATGGCGGTCAGCATCAGGCACACCGCGGCCAGGAAAATGATCTGCGTCGCCCCGCCGCCGGGCAGGGCCTTCAATTCAGGATCGAACGCGATCCGCGCCACGAAGGCGGCGAACAGGAACACGGACGACGCGCGCGGCACTTCGTTCGGGAGCAGGGCGCCGCTCAGGAAGTACGCCGTGATGTTGCCGAAGATCGCCGCGGCGAAGGCCGCACGCACGCCGGCCTGGACCGCGGATTCGCCGAGCGGCGCGAACGCGATGAGGCCGAGCGGCAGCAACGCGGCCAGCAACACGAAGGCGGCGGACATGCCGCTGCCGACCTCGCGCAGCCACTCGAGAACGGGGTTGGCGCCGGGCGCTGCGGGTGGGGCGTCGTGCCCGGACATCAGGGGCGCCCGTCCGGCGCGCGGGGCACGGACGTGCGGGCTGGCATTCGCGATGGCATCCGCGAAGTGTAGCGTCCCCGCCGCCGCGCCGCGAGCGTGACGACAGCACAACCCGCCGCGCGCGCCCCTTGACGGGGCACGTCGGAACGCCCCATCCTCCGCGTGCGCGTGGCGTCCATCAGGCGGCCGCCGATGTCGCCACGCCATTCACCCGACCACCCCCATGCTCACCATCACCGTTCTCAGCTTCAATGGCATCCCGCTCGAGGAGCCCGTACTGGCCGACTTCGCCGATGCCGGCGGCACCATCGGCCGCGCGGCGGAAAGCACGCTGGTCTTGCCCGACCCCGATCGGATCATTTCGCGCGCGCAAGCCGTCGTCGCGTTCCGCGATGGCGCTTTCTACGTGCGCGACCAGGGCACCACGGTCCCGGTGATCGTGAACGGCCGCCCGGTGGGCCGCGGCCGCGAAGTGGCGCTGAACGCCGCCGACGAATTACGCATTGCCGGCTACATCATGCGGGTGGAAGGTCCGCCTGCCATCGACACCCCGCTCGAGGAGGGCACGACGATCCTGCGCCGCGGTACGCTGCTGTCGTGGTCGGAGGATGGCACGCCGCAGCCCGAGCAGAGGATCTCGACGGTGATCGTGCCATCGCCTGCCGATGCCGCCGCCGCGCCCGCGGCCAGCGTTGCAGCAAAGCCCAGCACGCCGCCGCCACCCCGCTCGCCCGCCGACGACCCGCTGCTACAGGCCCTGCTGCGCGGTGCTGGCGTGCGCGACCTCGCGTTGCCCGGTGGGCTGACGCCGCAGGCGATGGAGGAAATGGGCCAGGTGATGCGCGAAACGATGCGCGGCATGCTCGACCTGCTGGCCACGCGTGCCTCCGCCAAGCAGCAGGTCCGCGCCGACGCCACTACAATCAATGCGCACGCCAACAATCCCCTCAAGTTCGCGCCCGACCTCGATACCGCATTGACCCACCTGCTGGCGCCGAAGGGTGAAGGCTTCATGTCGCCGCAGCAGGCGGTGGCCGATGCCTGCGAAAGCCTGCGCGCGCACCAGCTGGGCTTCGTCGCGGGCATGCGCGCCGCGTTGTCGGCGGTGCTGGCCCGCTTCGATCCGCAGCAGCTCGAAGGCCGGATGACGCAGACGTCCATCGCCGATTCGCTGTTGCCCGGGGCGCACAAGGCGAAGCTGTGGAACGTGTACGAGGAACACTATGGGCACATCGCGAAGGAGGCGGCGACCGATTTCCACGCGCTGATCGGCGCTGAGTTCCTGCGTGGCTACCAGGGCAGCAGCACGCCGCGTTCCCCGCCAGGCAGCACACGGCGCTGACCGCGCCCTTGTCCGGCACCAGGCCATGCAACTCGAAGTCTCCGTGCTCACCGATGCCGGCGGCCGCGCGCGCAACGAGGATGCCTATGGCTTCTGGTCGGGCGGCGGCGGCTGCTTCTGCGTCGTCAGCGACGGCGCGGGCGGCCATGGCGCAGGTGACGTCGCCTCCAAGCTGGCCGTGCGCGTGGTGCTTGCATCCTTTCAGGACGATCCGCGCTGCTCCGGCGACGCCATCACCGCAGCACTGGCCAACGCGCATCGCGCGATCCTGTCCGAACAGACCCAGGCCGGCGCGCTGTCGGGCATGCGTGCGACGGCCACGGTGCTCGCGATCGACACCGTGCACCACCTGGCGGCATGGGGTCATGTCGGCGACACGCGCCTCTACTGCTTCCGTGCCCACAAGATCGTTGCGCAGACCAAGGACCACAGCGTGGTCCAACGTCTGGTCGACGCCGGCTACCTGAAGCCCACGGCCACGCGCGACTCGACCGAACGCAGCCGCCTCTTCGCCGCCCTTGGTCATGACGGCGAGAATTCGGCCTCGGTGGGCGCCACCGATTTTGCGATCCAGGGCGGCGATGCGTTCCTGCTGTGTTCCGACGGCTTCTGGGAATACGTCGACGAAGCCGCGATGGAATCGGCGCTGGCGAAGGCCGTGTCGGCGGCCGAATGGCTGCGGATCATGGAAGAGCAGGTCCGCGCGAAGGGCGGCGCCGAACAGGACAATTTCTCGGCCCTGGCCGTTTGGTGCAGCGATCTCGATCATCCGTCCGCACCGCGCGTCGCTCCTTGAGGGTGTGGCCGAAGTATGGGTCAAACATACGCAATTCCGGTTTTTTCGACCGTAACCATTGAAATGCAGTGCCGCTGGGGCGCAATATTCCCCTTTCCCGATTGGCCGTCCGCGGCTACGATGGGGATGGTGCGCCGCGGAATGAACGCCTCTTCCCGGCTGTTCACGCAGCGCGAACGTTGGCAACGGAAGGTCTGGGCATGACGGCGTACACGATCAAGGGCAGCAGCACACGGTGGACGCAATGCGCGCAAGCGGCGGCTCTGACGCTGGTGGCCGCGCTGCTGGCGGCAGGCTGCGCCACGCCGCCGCCGCCCGCACCCGTGGTCGCGCCCGCGCCGCCGCCGGCCCCGGTGGTCATCGCCGAACCGCCGAAGCCTCCGGCACCCGTGGTGCCGGAACTGACGCCGGCCCAGGCCAAGGCCCAGGCGCAACGCCTCGCCATCGATTCCGTGGACCTGCTGCAGAACGGGGATGAAGCCGGCGCGCGCGCCAAGCTCGAGCAAGCGCAGGCGCTTGATCCCTCGAACGACCTGGCCCGCAAACTGATGGACCAGGTGAAGGCCGATCCGCAGAAGGAACTGGGCAGCGTGTCGTTCCGCTACACCGTCCAGCGCGACGATTCGATGTCCAAACTTGCCGCGCAGTATCTCGGCGATCGTTTCCGCTTCTACATCCTGGCCAGGTACAACGAGATCCCGAACCCCAGCAAGCTGGCGGCGGGACAGGTCATCAAGATTCCCGGCCGTGCGCCTGCACCCGGTGCGGCCAATGCACCGGCCGCCCGGACGCCCGCGGTGGCGCCGGTGGTCGCGGAACCAGCACCGCCCGAGGAAGCCGCCAAGATCGCCTCCGTCGACAGCGCTACGCCGCGCAACGCGTCGGCCGCGCTGATGCAGCAGGGCCAGGACCTGCAAAAGGCCGGCAATCTCGAAGGCGCCTACGAGGCGTTCCGCGAAGCCGCGCAGCGCGATCCCGGCAACCGCGACGCCGCGTTGCAACGTGATGCCACGCGTACCGCGCTGGCGCGACGCTACGAACGCGATGCCACGCAGGCATTCCAGCGGCAGAACCTCGATGAAGCGATCACCAAGTGGGATCGCGTGCTGGCGCTTGAACCGGGCAACCAGAAGGCCAAGCTCGAGCGCGAACGGGCACTCGACCTGCGCAAACGGATGAACGAGAAGTTCGGCGCCGCACCCGCGAAAGCCAAGTAGCCCACGCGCAGGACCCGCGTGCCAGCGCGTGCCTTCAGGACTTGCCTTTGGCCGGCGTTGCCGGCTGCGCCTTGCGCAAAGCGGCGGCGCGGGCCGCAAACGGCGCCTTGTCTCCGTACAGCGCGATGGCCTGGTCGTAGAGATCGAGCGCCTCGGCCCGCGCCCCCTTGTCTTCCAGCTCCCGCGCCCGATCCGCCACCGCCTGGCCGGCACGCTGCCGCGCGCTGCGATTGTTGGGATGGGCATCCACATAGGCGCGCATCTCGCGCAATCCCGCGCTGGTGTCGCCGGCGCGGAAGAGTTCCACCGCCTGGTCCATTTCGAACGCGGGGCTGCTTTCGGCCGCATTCGCCTGGTTCTGCGCGGCATTGCGCAGCGCGATCGCATCCTCGACGCGCGCGCGCGCGGCACGGTCGGCCTGCGTGCGGGCCATGCGCCGCCGGTCGAGGTCGCGCAGCATGCGCGCCGCGTCGGGATTCTGCGGATCGAGCGCCAACGTCCGCAACGCGGCTTGCGCGGCGCGCTCGAAATCGTTGGCGGACAGCGCTGCATTGGCGGCCGCCAGCTGGTCGCTCACGCCCTTGGCGCGGCTGGCCCGCGCCGCCGCCAGCGCATCCCTTGACGCGACATCGGCGGGTGCGAGCAGCGTGACGATCTGCCATTGCGTGACGGCGGTGGCGAAATCGCCGGCGCGCGTCGCGTCCTGCGCCAGCTTGCGGTGCCGGGCCTCGGCCTGGCGTTCCGCGTTATCGGTGGCACGCGGTGGAACCGTCGGTGCGGGCTCGGGCGTGCGGATGATCGGCGGCGGTGTGCATCCCGTGGCGATCAACGCCACCACGACGATGATGCGGCGCCAATCCCGCATGCCGGACAGCGCCCGACTCATCGCGCGCCCATGCGGACGAAGGTCGTCAGCTTGGCCTTGAACGCGTCGAGGTCCTCGTTGCCAAAGACCATGCTGCGCCGGAGCATCAGCGGATAGGCATAGAACGCATTGCCGCCCGGCGTGACGGTAACGCCGTGGTCCACCTTCTGCTTCGCGAGCAGCTCGATCACATAATCGTTGACGTCGCCGTACGGGTACGCATAGCTGACGCTGGTCACGCCCAGCCGGTCGCGCAGCGTCGCCACCGGCACTTCAACTTCGCGGCGGATCCGGTCGCGGTAGCGGGCTTCCGGTTCGCCGGGCAGCCGCAGCGTCAGGTTGGCGTGCGTCTTCGAGTGTGGCTGGATGTCGATCAGGCCGGTGGCCGTCATATCCTTCATCTGCGCCCACGTCAGTGCGTCGCCGGCGCCGACGAAATCCGTGTACAGGTACACGGTGGCGGGGAAGCCGAACTTGCGCAGGATCGGCCACGCGATCTCGAACGTCGACTTGTAGCCGTCGTCGATCGTGATCGCAACGGTCTTCGGCGGCAGCGCCTCGCGGCCGTCGAGGAAGCCGTCGAGCTTGCTGACGGGAATGACGTTGTAGCCGTTGCGCGCGAGGAACTCCATCTGCGCTTCGAAGGCGGCGGGCGTGACGTTGAGGCGGCTGCCACGCGCGCCGAAGCGGTGGTAGCACAGCACGGTGACGGTCTGGTAGCCGTTGGCGTAGACGCCGATCGGATTGCGCACCTGCAGCGGCACGGCCACGACCGCGCCCGGCTGCAGCGCTTCATCGTGATTGAATTTCGACAGCCACCAGCCCTTGCCGGCGTCGTCGAGAAAGCGCTTGGCCAGCGTCGCGTAGGTGTCACCCGGTCCCACGACCACGACCGCGAACTCGCGGTCGCGCGCAAGCACCGGGTCAGTGGAGGGCGCCACGAACACGCGCGGCGAGGGTTCGTAGGGGGGCGAGTCGGGCGGCGCGGGCGTTGCGCACCCGGCCACCAGCATCGCCAGTGCGAGCAGCGCGCCCGGGATCCGTAGCTCAACCATCGCGTCAGGAAGCGGGTGGGGCGACGGGCGCCGAGGCCTTGGCTGGATCATGCCGCTTCTCGATGGCCTCGGCGGTGCGGTCGAAATGCGCGAACAGTTCGCCGAACTCATCCTTGCGCGTATCGGCGATCCGATAGTCGTAGCGGCCGTTCGCAAGTTCGTCGAGCGAATTGCGCAGGACCCGTACGGGTGCTGACAGCCGCTGCGCCAGGAAGTAGGTGCCGGCGGCCACGGCTGCCACCGTGACCAATGTCAGGATGGCCAGCATTACCAGCATCAGGTTCGCCACTGCGGTCAGCGGCGCTGCGAAGATGCCAAGCTGCACGCGGCCGATCTCCTTGCCCTGGAACAGCACCGGCGCGCCGAAGTCGAGCACTTCGCGGCCGTCTTTCGTGCGGAAGCTGCCCACCTTCACGCCGGTGTCCTTCGAAGGCATCGACACGGCGGCGGGTGCCTCGTATTTCGCATTGACCTGCGCCGCCACGTTGCTGGCGCGCACGATGCCCTGGTGATCGGTGATGGTGATGTGGTTGAAATCCTGCCGGCCCAGGGTCTCCTGCACGAACACGTCCATCGCCGCGGCGTCCTCGGACAACAGCGGCACCGCGTTCTGCGTTGCCATGAACTTGGCCAGCGACCCGCCGTAGTCCTTCACCTGGTCCATCATCGCCGCGTACTGCCGGTTGTAGAGCACCGTCGCCGTCAGCGTCATCGTGATGGCCACCAGCGCCGCCATCGACAGCGCCCAGCGCACCGGCAGCGGCAGGCCGCGCGGGCGGCCTTTCTTTTCGCCGGATTCGGCGATCTCGCGCGCGACGCCCACCAGTGCCTGCGCGAACTCCTCGCCGGTCTGGAAACGCTTGTCGGGCTGCTTCTTCAACGCGCGCTCGATGATCCGGCGCAGTGACAGCGGCAGATCGGGCCGCAGCTTGTCGAGCGCCGGCGGATCGGTCTTGGTGATCTTGTAGGCCACGCTGATCAGCGTGTCGCCGGCGAAGGGCAGGTGACCGGTCATCAGCTGGTACAGCACCACGCCGGCCGAGAAGAGGTCGGAGCGCGAGTCGACCTTCTCGCCCAGCACCTGCTCGGGCGACATGTAGTGCGGGGTGCCGAGCACGTTGCCGATCTGCGTCTGCTGCGTGGCGTCGTTGGCGTCATTGCCATCGATGCGGCAGATGCCGAAATCCGCCACCTTGATGATGTTGGAGTCGTGCACCAGCATGATGTTGCCGGGCTTCACATCGCGGTGGACGATGCCCTTCTTGTGCGCATAGTCGAGCGCGCGGGCCAGCTGGATGCCGATCTCGACGATGTCCTTCGTCGACAGCTCCTTCTTGCCCTTCAGTTCCTCGGCCAGCGTCTGGCCCTCGACCAGTTCCATCGCGATGTACGGGTGGCCCTGGTCCTCGCCGACGTCGAACACGGTGACGATGTTGGGATGCGACAGCACCCCGGCGCCCTTGGCCTCGCGCAGGAAACGGGTGTGGTATTCGCTGTCGAGCCGCAACTGGGCCTTCAGCAGCTTGATCGCCAGCGTACGGTTGATGTCCGGATCGTAGGCGCGATACACGCTGGCCATCGCGCCTTCGCCGATCAGCTCGCGAATCTGGTAGCGGCCTAGCCGCTCTGCCGGTGCATGCGTGTCGATGGTCGTTGTCCTGTGGCGCTGGCCTGACGGGCATCCACCCAGGCCGGCGCGGCGTCGAGTATGCCAGAAGCATGCGCCTTCGCGGGAGTGGCAGCGTCAGCGCCGCCCGGCCTCGGCGTCGAGCAGCGCCAGCGTCGTGGCCACCGCGTTCACAAGCTCGGTGACGCCGTCGATCTCCTCCCGGTCGAAGCTCTCGATGTAATCGTGCTCGCCGGCGACAAAGAAGCCGTGCAACTGGCCCCGGATCCGCAGCGGCCACACCATCGGCGCATTCACGACCGTAGGAAGCTCATCCGCCTCGACGGGCGCGTGCGTGACCACCATTCGCTGCACCACCACGTCGGTGGCGCGCACGCGATCAGGGAAACGGGATTCATGCGCCGCGACGCGTTTGAAGGCGCCATCCGCCTGCTGCAGGTACAGCGCGCTACCGTGCGTGGCGAACAGCGCATCGAAGCGCTCGACCAGCGCGTGCTCGAGGCGCCGGGTATTCTCGAAGGCCGCCAGTTCGTCGGCCAGCGCGGCCAGCGCCAGCCGGTGCTTGTGCGTGTTGCGGGCAAAGCGTGCCTCCAGTGCATGCTCGATGCGCTTCTGGCTGACCGCCAGCACGGCCGCCACCACGGCGGCGATCGCCAGAGCAAGTTCGAAGGTCAACGCCTTCTGGCCCACCAGGTAGAAGCCGATCAGTCCCTTGGCTGTGGCCAGCACCCCAACGACGACCAGGGTGGCCAGTACCAGCCACAGGTGGCGCCGGTTCCGGTGGTCGGCCATCCGCCGCGCGACGTGGCGACGCCAGCCGCGGAGACGCGCACGGCGGCTGGTGGCCGGCCGCGGCGTCGAGGCGGAGTGCAGTGGGTGGTCCTTCATGGCCCTTGGCGTGCCGCGTCGCAGGTTCCATGGCGGCGAAATGAGCTTAGCATGGGCATGCGCGCGTTTCGTCGACCCGGCGCACTGCTGCAGCGCGTGGCCGCGCAGGTATCATCAACGCCGCCATGACGTCCACGCCGCCCCTGCCGCCCGACCACGCGGATCGCCATGTGCTGGCGGCCGAGGTGCACGCGCGACCGTACGAGGCGCTGGAGACTCCGGAACGCGTGACGTACGTGGCGGTGCTGATGGAGGCCGAGGCCCGCGAGGCGGAGCGCACCCATCTCGTGGCGCTGTTCGCGGGCGCCGGTGTCGCGGCGCCGCCGGCGGACGCAACGCACTTCACCGCGACCATCGGCACGGTGCGCGTGAAGTGGGAACGGCACACCGAATTTTCGAGCTACACGATCTTTGCGCCGTTGCAGGGCACGGATCCCTTCGCTGCGCCGGCCGCCGGGCTGTTGCCCGCCGGCTGGCTGGCGCGGATCCCGGGCCTGACCATCGTCGCCGCGCATGCCGCGCTGGTGCGGTCCACGCCCGAAACCCCGGATACGGCATGGATCGCCACGCACTTCGGCGGCAACGCCGTGGTCGGCGCGGAAATCGGCGACGGTGCAGCGTACGCGTTCACCGACTTTCGCACCCACGACGATGGCTATGCGCGCTTCCTGGTGCTCGACCGCAGCCTGACGCCACGGCAGGCCGGCCGCATGCTGCAGCGGCTCTTCGAGATCGACGCCTACCGGATGATGGCGCTGCTGGCGCTGCCGGTGGCCCGGCGCGAGGGCCCGCACATGACCATCATCGAGCGTTCGCTGGCGGCACTGACCGACCAGATGGCACGCGAGACCGGCGCGGACGAAGGCCTCCTCGCGGCGGTGACCGGTCTTGCCGCCGACGTCGAGCGCGCGCTGTCGGCCACCCAGTTCCGCTTCGGGGCCAGCCGCGCCTATTACGACCTCGTCCGCTCGCGGATCGCGGAACTGCGCGAGCGTCGCATCGCAGGCATCCAGACCATCGACGAATTCATGACCCGCCGGCTGACCCCGGCCATGTCCACCTGCACCTCCGTCTCCCAACGGCTGCGCGACCTGTCCGAACGCGTGTCGCGCGCCAGCGGCCTCCTGTCCACCCGCGTGGAGATCGCGCGCGAGCAACAGAACCAGGTGCTGCTGGCGTCGATGGATCGTCGCGCCCGCCTGCAGTTGCGGCTGCAGCAGACGGTGGAGGGCCTGTCGGTCGCGGCCGTCACCTACTATGGCGTGGGCCTCGTCGGCTATGCGGCCAAGGCACTGAAGTCCGCAGGCACGCCGATCGATCCCGAGATTGCAATGGGATTTGCCATTCCGGTGATTGCCGTGCTGGTGGCCATGGCCGTACGCCGCGCACGTCACAAACTTTCCAAGAATTGAAAAAATGAGCCAACCGTTTCCCTTTTCCGCGATCGTCGGCCAGGACGAGATGAAGCAATCGCTGCTGCTGGCAGCCATCGATCCCGCCATCGGCGGCGTGCTGGTATTCGGCGACCGCGGGACCGGTAAATCCACGGCGGTGCGCGCGCTGGCGGCATTGTTGCCGCCGATGCGCGTGGTCGTCGGGTGCCGCTACGGTTGCGACCCGGACGACGCGGCGCCGCATTGCGACGAGTGCGTCGAGAAGCGCCGGGCCGGCGCGTTGAAGTCGCGAACGGCGCCGGTGCCGGTGGTCGACCTGCCGCTGGGCGCGACGGAAGACCGTGTGGTCGGGGCACTCGACCTTGAACGCGCGCTGACGCAGGGTGTCAAGGCCTTCGAGCCGGGATTGCTGGCGCGCGCGCACCGCGGCTTCCTCTACATCGACGAGGCCAACCTGCTCGAGGACCATCTCGTCGACGTGCTGCTGGATGTGGCGGCCTCGGGCGAGAACGTCGTCGAGCGCGAGGGGCTGAGCATCCGCCATCCCGCCCGTTTCGTGCTGGTCGGCAGCGGCAATCCCGAGGAAGGCGAACTCAGGCCGCAACTGCTCGACCGCTTCGGCTTGTCCGTCGAGGTCACGACGCCGACCGACCTGCCGAGCCGCATCGAGGTGGTGAAGCGCCGCGACGCCTTCGACCGCGATCCCGAGGGCTTCACCGCCGCGTGGCGC
>JANNNM010000375.1:0-2488 GCA_031398535.1 Betaproteobacteria bacterium
GTCGTGCAGATCACGCAAGATCTCTCGCGCCCGATCTCGGACCAGGACGTCATCATCGTCGAAGATATCGTCGACACCGGATTGACCATCGCGCACTTGATGGACCTCTTCCGCACCGCATTGGCGATGAGGTTGCCGTCGCGGTCGAAGATCGCGCACGAGAAGTCGAGGCGTTCCTTGATGTTGACCGAGTACGCCGTGTTGGCCAGCGTGACGCCCATCTGCTCGGCAATGGCCATGAAGAGGTTGTTGAAGACCTCGAGCAGCACCGGGTCCGCCGTGGTGCCGATCGCATGCACGCGCCGCAATGCCTCGACGCGTTCGAGGATCATGTGGTCGCGCGGCGTCAGCGTGGCCCGCCAGCCGGGCTCGATCACCGTCGTCGCATTGCGCTCGCGGATCACCGCCGGTCCTGCGATCGCATCGCCGGGTCGCAAGGCTGCGCGGTCGAACACCAGCGCGTCATGAAAGCGGCCATCGGTGTACAGCCGGTGCGACTGCAACGGCACCAGCGCGCCGGCCCGCGGCGCGAAAACCGGTGTCTCGTCCGCCGCCGATTGCGTGCGGCCGATGGCCTCCACCGCCGCCGCCTCGATCACCAGCGCCTTGCCCGGCATCAGGAAGCCGTACTGCTTGCGGTAGCGCCGCTCGAACTCGCGGACGATCGGCGCGGGGTCGAGCCCATGCGGGATCTCGAGCGTCGTGTCGGTGCCGTCGTACTTCATGTGCAGCCGGCGCTCGCACGCAATGCGCTCGCGCGGGATGCCCTGCCGCGCCACCTCGTCGACCGCATGGGCCTCGAGCGCGACGCAGGTGCCCTCGGCTGCGCGCAACGCGGCCTCCGACAGTACCGTTTCAACCGCCTGCTGACGCAGCGCCCGCACATCGGCCAGCCCCATGCCATACGCGGACAGCACGCCCGCCAGCGGATGGATGAAGACGCGCGTCATGCCCAGCGCATCGGCGACGAGGCACGCATGCTGCCCGCCCGCGCCGCCGAAGCAGCACAGCGTGTACTCGGTGACATCGTAGCCGCGCTGCACCGAGATGTGCTTGATCGCGTTGGCCATGTTCTCCACCGCGATCTTGAGGAAGCCCTCGGCCACTTCCTCGGACGTGCGGGGATGGCCGGTCCGCGCGGCGACCTCGGCCGCAAGGGACGCAAACCTGCGGCGGACGACGGCGGCATCGAGCGCTTCGTCGCCATCCGGTCCGAACACCTTTGGAAAAAGTTCCGGCACCACCTTGCCCACCATCACGTTGCAATCGGTGACGGTCAGCGGGCCGCCGCGGCGATACGCTGCCGGCCCCGGGTTGGCGCCTGCCGACTCCGGGCCGACGCGAAAGCGCGCGCCGTCGAACACGCAGATCGACCCGCCACCCGCGGCCACCGTATGGATGCTCATCATCGGCGCGCGCAGCCGCACGCCGGCGACTTCGGTGACGAACGCCCGCTCGTATTCACCGGCCCAGTGCGTCACGTCGGTGGACGTGCCGCCCATGTCGAAGCCGATGATCCGGTCGAAGCCCGCCAGCCGCGAGACCTCCACCGCGCCGACGATGCCGCCGGCCGGGCCGGACAGGATCGCGTCCTTGCCCTGGAAGAGCCGCGCATCGGTGAGGCCACCGCTCGACTGCATGAACTGCAGCCGCGGCCCGCCGGCCCCGGTCCCGCCGGTAAGGTCACCTTCCACCTGCTCCACGTAGCGGCGCAGGATCGGCGACAGGTACGCGTCGACGACGGTGGTGTCGCCGCGCGAGACGAGCTTCATCAGCGGGCTGACCTCGTGCGACACCGAGACCTGCGTGAAGCCGATGCGCCGCGCGAGCGCGGCCAGCTGCTGCTCGTGCTGCGGAAAGCGATAGCCATGCATCAGCACGATCGCGACGGCGCGGATACCGGCAGCGTGAGTGGCCATCAGGTCGCGTTCAGCGGCTTCAAGATCAAGCGGGCGCACCAGCTCGCCGCGTGCGCCGATGCGCTCGTCGATCTCGACCACGCGTTCATACAGCGGCGCGGGCAATTCGATCCGGCGCACGAAGAGCCTGGGCCGGTTCTGATAGCCGATCTGCAGCGCATCGGCGAAGCCGCGCGTGATCACCAGAGCCGTGCGCTCGCCCTTGCGCTCGAGCAGCGCGTTGGTCGCGACCGTCGTGCCCATCTTGACCGCATCGATCAAGTCGGCGGGAATCGGCGCGCCCGGGGCAAGTCCCAGCAGCGCGCGGATGCCGGCGACCGCGGCATCGGTATAGCGGCCGGGATTCTCGGAAAGGAGCTTGTGCGTGACGAGCGTGCCGTCGTGCCGACGGGCCACGATGTCGGTGAAGGTACCGCCGCGGTCGATCCAGAATTGCCACATGGTGATCAGGGATCAGAGGTCAGGGATCAGGAATCAGGAATCAGGAATCAGAGGGACCGCGGGGGATGATACGCATCGCGCCACGGCGAACGTAGTATAAGAGGTCGCTTCACGCGCCGGCCCTGATG
>JANNNM010000396.1:0-13484 GCA_031398535.1 Betaproteobacteria bacterium
CACGGCGATCACCGACGCGAGCAGCGCCACGCGGAGGCTGTTCCACGCCCATTCCGGGAAGCGCATCGACCACGCGATCGACGGCTCGCCGGCCAGCAAACGCACCAGCAGCACAACCGGCAGCACGAATCCGACCAGCAGCGGAAGGGCGCAGAACGTCGTGGCCGCAAGCGCGCGGATGCCGGTCAAAGGCTCCGGCGCCTGTCGCACGATGTTGCGGCCCCGCGCGCCGCCCGTCGTGCGCGCCGCGCCGCGCGACGAGCGCTCCAGCGCGATGGCACCCACGACGAACACCAGCAGCACCACCGCCAGCTGCGCCGCCGCGGTGCGGTCGCCCAGCGAAAACCACGCGCGATACATACCGGTGGTGAACGTGTCGACGCCGAAGTAGGCCACCGTCCCGTAGTCGGCCAGCGTTTCCATCAGCGCCAGCGCGATGCCCCCCGCGATGGCCGGGCGCGCCAGCGGCAGCTCGACGCGCCAGAACGCGGCACGGCGGTCGAGGCCCAGCGTGCGCGCGGCCTCGATCAGCGCGGGAGGGCGCTCGAGAAACGCCGTGCGGGCCAGCAGGAAGACATAGGGATACAGGACGAAGATGAACATCACCGCCGCGCCCGGCAGCGAGCGGACGTCGGGAAACCAGTAGTCGGCGCGGGTCCACCCGAACGCATTGCGCAACGCGGACTGCAGCGGCCCGGCGTACTGCAGGAAATCTGTATAGGCGTAGGCCATCACGTACGACGGCATCGCCAGTGGCAACAGCAGCGCCCATGCGAACATGCTGCTGCCCGGAAAGCGGTGCCGCGCAATCAGCCATCCTGCCGCCGTGCCCCCGATCCCCACGCCCGCACCGACCAGCACCACCAGTGACAGCGTGTTGAACACGTAGTCGGCAAGCACGGTGGAGGCCAGGTGGGCCCACGTCGCGCCCGCGCCCCACGTGGCCCCGCGCGCGACGATCGCGGCCACCGGCAACACCGCGAGCAGCGCCAGCACGACGGCAAGCGTCGTGAAGCCCCGGCGGTTACCCTGCATGGAGGCACCCACGGCAGTGGATGGATTGCCGATCGCAATCGGAATGGTTCGCGTTACGCACGCAGGCATTATAGGATGCGCATGCATGCGGGCGTTACCGCCCGCGCTGCGTGATAGGCGCGGGTTATAATTTTGCAGGTTGCGCACGCGACGGGCAGCGCGGCCCCTTCACCGGAAATTGCTTCCCTGATGCGGATCCTGATTTCGAATGACGATGGCTACTTCGCGCCCGGTATCGAGCGCCTCGCGACGGCGCTGGCACGACATGCGGACATTACCGTCGTCGCCCCGGAACGCGACCGCAGCGGCGCCTCCAACTCCCTTACGCTCGACCGGCCGCTTTATGTGCGGCGCGCGCCCAATGGCTTCATGTTCGTCAACGGCACACCGACGGACTGCGTCCACCTGGCCGTGACCGGTTTGCTCGACGCGCTGCCCGACATGGTGATCTCCGGCATCAACCTCGGTGCCAACATGGGGGACGACACGATCTATTCGGGCACGGTAGCGGCCGCGACCGAGGGCTTCCTGCTCGGCATTCCGTCGGTCGCCATCTCGCTCGCCTCGAAGAACGCGCAGCACTTCGACACCGCCGCGCAGGTGGCCGTCGACATCGTCGAACGACATGCGCGGATGCCGGCCGGCGCCTGGCTCCTCAACGTCAACGTGCCGGACGTGCCGCGCTCGGCGCTGAAGGGCGTGATGGTCACGCGCCTCGGCCGCCGGCACAAGGCCGAGGATGTGATCCGCAGCCAGAACCCGCGCGGCGAGACGGTGTACTGGGTCGGTGCCGCTGGCGCGGCGGCCGATGCCGGCGAAGGCACGGATTTTCATGCGGTGGGTACCGATCACGTCTCGGTCACGCCGTTGCAGATCGATCTCACCCATCGCGAACGCATGCCGGAAGTTGCCGGCTGGTTCGCGCGCTGACGCGGCGGCGCGGCGCGGAACGCGGGCGATGGGGACGCTCGGCGACAACGATCGGCAACGCGCCGGCATCGGCATGACGTCGGTGCGCACGCGCACGCGGATGGTCGAGCGGCTGCGCGAGCAGGGCATCCAGGACGAACCCGTGCTGGCGGCGATGATGGAGATCCCGCGCCATGTGTTCGTCGACGAAGCACTGGCAATTCGCGCCTACGACGATGTGCCGCTGCCCATCGGCCACGGCCAGACCATCTCGCAGCCATGGGTCGTCGCGCGGATGACGGAACTGGCGCGCAATGGCCGCGATCTTGGCGACGTGCTGGAGATCGGCACCGGCTGCGGCTACCAGACCGCCGTGCTGGCCGGCGTGGCGCGCCATGTGTACAGCGTCGAGCGCATCGGCGCGCTGGTCACGAAGGCGCGCCGGAACCTGCAGGCGCTCAAACTGAAGAACGTGTCGCTGAAGCACGGCGATGGCAGCCATGACCTGGGCGAGACACTGGCGGTCGATGCGATCCTGATCACCGCGGCCGCCACGCATGTGCCCACGCCGTTGTTGCGCTACCTGAATCCGGGCGGGCGGATGGTGCTGCCGCTGGCGCAACCGGGCGAGTCGCGCGGTACCCAGCGCCTGACGGTGCTCGAGCTCGCGCCCACCGGTCTCAAGGAGACCACGCTCGATGCGGTAAGATTTGTGCCGCTGCTGTCCGGCCTGGCTTGAACCTCCGGGCCTCCTTCGTGGTCGATCGTTGATGCTCCTGCTCCATCACTCGTTTGCGCGCCACCATGTGCCGCTGCGCTGGCTTGCCCTCGCGCTGGCGGCGTTGCTGCTGGCCGGCTGCGCTTCGCGTACGCGGGCGCCGGTCGAGGACCGCAGCTCGCCGCCAACCCGTCCTGCGCCCGCCGTCCCGTCGGCGGCCCCCGCGACGCCGCCTGCGCCGCAGGGTGCGTCCGAAGCCGACTGGCGTCCGGCCACCTATACGGTCAAGCGTGGCGACACGCTCTACCAGGTGGCGCTCGACCACGGTCTCGACTACCGCGAGCTCGCGGCGTGGAACAGCATCGAGAACATCAACCTCATCCGCGTCGGCCAGGTGCTGCGGCTGACGGCGCCCGGCGATGCCGCGGCAACGCAGGCTTCCACGGGCGTGGTGACCGCGCCACTCAAGCCGGCGCCGGTGGTTACCGAAAGCCGCGCGCCCGCAGGCACCCCGCCGCCCGCCGCCGTCGAGAGCCGCAACAGCGACAACTTCAAGTCGCAGCCCAAGGCCGTGAAGGAACCGTACTCGGAACAGGCCGTGCGTGATGTCGCCAAGGGTCCGCCGCCGGAGGTCGTCGCCGTCGCGCCGCCCGCGGTAGCGCCACGCGCGGAGCCCAAGGCCGAACTGCCGCGGACACCAGCGGTCGATACGGACGATGACGACAACAAGGTCGACTGGGTATGGCCCGCCAAGGGCAAGGTCATCGGCAACTTTTCCGAGACCGCCAACCTGAAGGGCATCGACATCGCCGGTGTGGCCGGCACGCCGGTGCTGGCCAGTGCCGGCGGCACGGTCGTGTACGCAGGCACCGGACTGCGCGGCTACGGCAAGCTCATCATCATCAAGCACAACAAGACGTACCTGTCGGCGTACGCCCACAATCGCGAGATCCTGGTCAAGGAAGGGCAACAGGTCACCCGTGGCCAGAAGATCGCCGAAATGGGCAACACCGACACCACGGAAGTGAAACTGCACTTCGAGATCCGGCGCCTGGGCAAGCCGATGGACCCGGCCCGCTACCTGCCGCCCGCCTGACCTCGCGCGCACCGCCACGCGTCCCGTCCGCATGGTCACCAGGAAGCGCGCCGCTGCCGACGATGACTTGCCGCAGGATGTGGCGCCGCTGCCGCCGCCCGATCGCTGGTCCGGACGACTAGCCCTCGACGAGCCGCCCCGGGGCCTGTCCGGCGACTTCGTCACCGACCTCACCCAACTTTATCTCAACGATGTCGGCCAGCATGCGCTGCTGAAGCCCGCGGAGGAGTTGGCGCATGCGCGCGCCGCGCGCGCCGGCGACTTCGCGTCGCGGCAGGTGATGATCGAGCGCAACCTGCGCCTCGTCGTCAGCATCGCGCGGCACTACCTGCATCGCGGCCTCGCGCTGCCCGACCTCATCGAGGAGGGCAACCTCGGGCTGATCCATGCGCTCGAGAAATTCGATCCCGAGCGTGGCTTCCGCTTCTCGACCTACGCCACGTGGTGGGTGCGGCAGTCGATCGAGAAGGCCATCATGAATCAGGCGCGCACGATCCGGCTGCCGGCGCACGTGGTCAAGGAACTGAACGTCGTCCTCCGCGCGTTGCGCCACCTCGAAACGCACTCGCCGGTCGACGGGCGCGACACTTCGCTCGACGATGTCGCGCACCTGCTTGGTCGCGATCGCGCAGACGTGGAGCGGCTGCTGCGCCACCAGGAACACGTGCTGTCGCTCGATGCGCCGCTCGACGGCGAGTCGGGTTACACGATCGCGGATGGCCTCGCCGACGACGAGGCCCGCGCGCCCGAGATCCTGCTGCACGACAGCGCGATCGAATCGTCGGTGGCCGGGTGGCTCCTTGAACTCAATCCTCGCCAGCGCGTGGTGATCGAACGCCGCTATGGCCTCAATGGCGCCGAGGTGGCCACGCTCGAGGCGCTGGCCGCCGAACTGCAGGTGACGCGCGAGCGCGTGCGGCAGATCCAGAGCGAGGCCCTCGAGCGGTTGCGCGCGGAACTCGAACGCCGCGGCTACACGCGCGACGCGCTGTTCTGATCCTGCCGCCGGCCGCGCGTTGCCCGCGACGGCTACTCGGCGCTGCGCAGCGCGGCGGGCGCGGGCAATACTTCGATAGCGCGCTCGAGCGTGGCCAGCAATGCGTCACGTTCGCGTGATGCCGCAGGCGCGCCGTAGCGCAACGTGGCGTAGGACTTGCCGATGGCGGCGAAGGCAATTGCAAACTGCGGCCAGCGCGTGGCGGCACGATCCGCAAACGCGAGAGGTCCTTCATGCGGCTGCCGCGGCAAACCGGCCCGCGCCAGTCGCCGGTTCAGGTCATCCCACAGCACCAGCGCGCGCTCCTGCCGCCGCCGCTTCCACATCAGCCAGCCAATGACCAGTGCGCCCCAGACGAACACGATGGCCGCGAGGCCGGCGACGACCTGCCAGGCGGCGAAGCGGTCGAGCTTCAGGTCGCGCCACAGCGAACGCTGGCGGTCGTAGTTGAAGCCGACGACGTTGCGGCGCCAGTCGTGGTTGAACGCATCCCAGCCGAGGCGCACGGTGCGGAGCCACGTGCCGTCGAGGCGCGCAAGGAAGGGCACCGGCTCGCCCGCCGGCAGGGCGCCACCCAGCCCCAGTTCGATGCGCGAGGGCGACACCGCGGCGGTGGGATCGAAGCGCTGCCACTTGCCGTCGATCAGCGCCTCGGTCCACGCATGCGCATCCGACTGCCGGACGATCAGGTAGCCGCCCTGCGGATTCATCTGGCCGCCCTGGTACCCCGTGACCACGCGCGCCGGGATGCCGGCCGCCCGCAGCATCACGACGAACGCGCTGGCGTAGTGCTCGCAGAAACCGCGGCGCTCGTCGAACAGGAACAGGTCGACCGGATCGCGATCGAGAAATGGCGGCGCCAGCGTGTAGACGAAGGCCTCGCGGTTGAACCACGCAAGGATGGCCTGGATGTACGCGTTGTCGTCAGGATGCTGTTCGCGCAGTTCACGCGCAAAGGCCAGCGTGCGCGGATTGCCCCGGCCCAGGGCGAGGTTCTGCGCAGCGTCACCGGCCACGGCGGGATACCTCGAGCGCAGGATGGACAGTTGCGTATAGCGGACCGAATCGGTCACCGGCGTACGCAACAGCAACTGCTGGTCGCGCGTGAGCACCACGGTGGCCCCGGTGGAGGCGCCCGCCGCCAGGCGCGGCAACGCCGCCGGCAGGTCGAGCGCAAACAGCCAGGGCCGGAAATTGGGCTCCAACGTGACCGTATAGGTGATCGCCGGCGCATCGATCGGGGTGAATTCACCGCCGAACTGCGTGAGGCCGGCGCTCCACGTGCGGCCATCGAAGCGGGAGAACACCGGGCCGCGCCAGTAGCGTTGGCCGGCGGGTGGCGGCGCCGACTCGAAGTCGACGCGAAACGCCACCGCATCCGACAGCGACAGTTCGCTGATCTGCCCGGGCGACATCGAGTCGGACAGGCCGGTCTGCGCGCCGAAGTCGGTCGGCAACCCCCACAGCGGGGCGGACAGTCGCGGGAACAGCACGAAAAGCAGCAAGGCCACTGGCAGCCCCTGCAACATCATCACGCCGCTGCGCTTCATCGATGCACGCCACGCGAAGGGGCGATCGGATTCGCGCTCGTCGGTCGATAGCGCATCGAGCGCGACGCCGACGAGCAGGATGGCGGGCAGTGCGGCGATGGCGGCAATGATCGACTGGCTGTAGAAGAACGGCGTGATCAGCAGGAAGCAGGCGAGGCACACCAGCAAGGTCCCGTCGCGCCGCGACCGCGTCTCGAGGAACTTGATGGCGACCAGGATGAACAGGAACGCAACGGAAGGATCGCGGCCCACCATGTAGCCGAACGATCCGCGCACGGCAAAGGCGGCGGCGACGGCGAACAGCACCAGCGTCCAGGAAGGAATCCGCGCCGGTGGCGCCAGGGGCCGCGCGCGGTCGCGGCGCAGCAGCGCAAGACGCAGCGCCACCAGCAACACCCCGGCGGCGGCCACCCAGATGGGCAGGTGCGGGGCCTGCGGCAGCTGGGCCGCCAGCAGCAGCGCGCCGATGCAGCGCGTTTGCGAGGCCGTCAGCGGCACGCTGCGCGCGGCGGCGCGGTCCGCGCCGCCGAAGAGCCGTGGCCAGCGCATCAGGCGCGCCGCGCGTCGAAGAGCGCCAGTGCGGTCAACGCTGCGCGCCGATGGTCGCGACCCTGCTGCGGCGGCAGCATCGTCCCGGGAATGGCGAGCGCGAAGGGCCGCGCCGCACGCTCGGCTGCCAGCACCCACGCCGTCAGGCGCGACAGTCGCGCCTCGGCGTCGAGCGTGGCGGGCAGGCTCGTCCACGACAGCATCAGCGGTCCGCCGCCGCCCGCGCCATCGAACTCCTTGCTGAACCAGCCGGCGCCGCGGGCGACGGCCTTCCACGCAATGCGCTGCGGCGGGTCACCCGGCTGGTACGCGCGCAGGCCGGCGAGATCGGCGTCGTCGCCGCGTCCCGCGGCTTCCGCCTGGGTGCCGCCATGCCCCAGCGGCAGGGGGGGCGCTGCGACCTCCGGTGCAGGGAACACGATGCCCTCCAGCGGAAAGTGCACATAGGACCAGCCGCGCCACAGGCCGAAGGGATGGTCGGTGGACAACGTCACGCGACCCAGCGCCACCTTGCCGCGATGGAGCGCCGGGCGCGTCAGGGTTGCGGTGAGCGACGCGCCGGCGGCAACATTGCCGCGCTCCACCGCCGGGCCTTCGACCGTGGCCAGCTGGATCGAACTGCGGGTCGCCGAGCCGGCGTGCACCGCCAGCGCGAATGCAATTTCACCCCCGGCGAAGCTTTCGCCGGCCGACAGCGGCGCGATTTCGATGCCGGCCAGGTTGCGGAACGTGTGCAGTTGCGCGGCGGCGAGCAGGCCGGTCAGCAGGAACGTGATGGCCACCCCCAGCGCCAGACCGTAGTTGAGCGAGGCCAGCAGCATCGTCAGCAGGGTCGCGATCAGCGCGAGCCCGCGGCGGGTGGGCAGCAGGTAGATGCGCGAGTGGCGCAGCACCACCGGCTGGTTGTCGGTGGGCGCGTGGCGGAAGAGCCGCTGGCGCGTGCGCGCACGCCAGGCGCGGGTGAACGGCACGCGGTCCGCGTTCATGGCGGGGTCGCCGCCGACAGCCACAACGGCCACCGGCGTTGCGCCACTGCAATCACGGGAGGGGAACGGCCCGCAGCAGTGCCTGGGCCTGCGCGGCGCCGGCGCGCGTGCCGCCGGCCAGCCGGTGGCCCGCCACCGAGGCGAACACGGCCTGCACGTCCTCCGGGAGCACCATGGGCCGTCCCGCCAGCAGCGCCCACGCGCGGGCGGCGGCGAGCAGCATCAGTCCGGCACGGGGGCTCAAGCCGCGCCGCGCGCCGGCATCGCCGTTGCTGGTGGTGGCCGCGTGGCCGCGGGATGCAGCGAGCAACGCCTGCACGTAGTCGAGCAGTGCCGGCGCGACGTGGATCTCGGCGGCTTCACGCTGCCATTCGGCGAGCGTGGCCGGGTCCGCAACGGCTGGCGTCTCGAGGATGCGCGCGCGGCGATCCCCGCCGGCCAGCAGCTCGCGCTCGGCGGCCGCATCCGGGTAGCCGATCTCGATGGCCAGCAGGAAACGGTCGAGCTGCGACTCCGGCAACGGATATGCGCCGATCTGCTCGACCGGATTTTGCGTGGCAATCACGAAGAAGGGGTCGGGCAGCTTGCGCGTCTGCCCGTCGAGCGACACCTGGCGCTCTTCCATCGCTTCGAGCAAAGCGCTCTGGGTCTTGGGCGGAGCGCGGTTGATCTCGTCGGCCAGCACCACCGAATTGAAGATCGGGCCGGGATGGAAACGGAAACTCTGGGCCCGCTCGTCGAAGATGGACACGCCGAGCACGTCGGCGGGCAACAGGTCGCTGGTGAACTGCACGCGCGAGTAGCGGAGGCCGAGCGTGGCGGCCAGCGCCTGGGCGAGCGTGGACTTGCCCACGCCCGGGATGTCCTCGATCAGCAGGTGGCCGCGGGCGATGAGGCAGGCGACCGCCAGGCGGAGGACGTCGTCCTTGCCCACCACGATGCGCGCCAGTTGCGCCAGAACCTGCTGCAGGCGGGCGGCGGCCGGGGTGCCGGGTTGGGAAGCGGGGCGAACGGTCATGGGGGGTCTTTCGTGGAATCGGGTCAGGGGTTGTGCCGAATCTAGCCTGTAGTCAAGCCCGCCGTCACCTCCGGCGGGCGCGGGTTACACTCCGCTTGGCGGACGGCAGGGGCGGACCATCGTTGCTGCAAGTTGCAACCTTCGTGCCCGGACCCTTGCCTTCGGCCCTCCACCGTCCCTAAAGTTCACCGTCAACGCATTCCGCTCGCCGTCGTGACCACCGCCTTCATCACCCACCCGTCGTTCCTGCTGCACGAAATGGGGGCCTACCATCCGGAGTGTCCGGAGCGGCTCACCGCGATCAACGACCGGATGATCGCCTCCGGCATCGATGCGTACCTTGCCCACTACACGGCGCCGGCCGCCACGCGCGACCAGCTGGCGCGGGTCCATGCCGCGTCCTACATCGATTCCATCGAAGCCGCGGTGCCGGAGACCGGCCTGCACTTCATCGACCCCGACACGGCGCTCAATCCGCATTCGCTGACGGCGGCCCGCCACGCCGCCGGCGCGGTGGTGCTGGCGGTCGATCTCGTCATGAAAGGCGAGTGCAGTACTGCCTTTTGCGCCGTGCGTCCGCCCGGGCACCATGCGGAGCGGCGCCGCGCGATGGGCTTCTGCCTCTTCAACAGCGTGGCCGTGGGGGCGGCGCATGCGCTCGACGCGCACGGACTGGAGCGTGTCGCGATCATCGATTTCGACGTGCACCACGGCAACGGCACCGAGGACATCTTCAGCGACGACGGGCGGGTGCTGATGGTGTCGACGTTCCAGCATCCGCTTTACCCGTACTGCGGCACCGACATGCCGGCGTTCAACATGGTCAATGTGCCGCTGGCGGAGGGTTCCGGCGGCGACGCGTTCCGCACGGCCGTGCTCGAGCGGTGGCTGCCCGCCCTCGAGGCGCATCGACCGCAGATGATCCTGATCTCCGCCGGCTTCGACGCGCATCGCGAGGATCCGCTGGCGGGACTGCGCTTCACCGAGGCCGACTTTGCGTGGGTGACGCGCGAACTGGTGGCCGTGGCCGCGCGACATGCGGAGGGCCGGATCGTGTCGTCGCTCGAAGGCGGATACGCGCTGTCGGCGCTGGGACGCAGCGCCACGGAACACATCCGCGAACTGTCGGTCGGGTAGGTCGCGTTACCGGCGCCGGCGCAGCGTCCACGCGCCGAGCATCGCCATCAGCAGCGCGACCATGGCATTGGCCCACGGCGCGTCCACCGGTACGATCGTCGCGACAGGCGGCGGCGGGGGCGGGAGCCCCGCACCGACCACGACCAGGCTGCCGCCGGCGTCGATCGTCGAGAAATAGACGTAGCGCACGCCATCCGCCACGAAGACATCGGCCACCGCGAACCTGCCGGTGGTCGCCACGCCGTTCACCAGCACGGGCGCGCCGCTGAAGATGCCGACCGGTGCGCCCCAGGAGAGGCCGTTGTCAGCGGACTCGGTATAGAACAGTTGCGCGGCGACCCGTGCGCCGGTGGCGCAATCGCGGATCGAGTACACGATGCCGAGGGTGCCGTCGGGATTGGCCAGCACGCGCGCCGCATTGTGGATGTAGTACGACGGGGTGCCCGCGTCGAAGCAATTCTTCGCCGGTGCGAAAGGCGCCGGCAGCGGGTGCACCATGTCGAAGACGGGCGTCGCGGTGCCGGTGATCCGGTAAGGACCGGTGCCTGCGGTGGCCGGTGGCGTCAGCGGCGTGGTCAGCGGCAGTTCGGTGACGGCCGAGCGGCCGATGAAGAAATTGTTCTCGAAGTAGAGCACGTTGTTGACGATGCCCCACGCGCCGGCATTCTGTCCGGGAATGCCTCCCGCCACCGGCCCGATCGGGCCTTCGTGCGTCAGCACCCGGTTGTTGATGTCGGTGCCGATGTCGTTGACGCTGATGTTGTAGTTGTAGTCGCCCCACGGGCCCTGGCCGGCCTGCGCGTTGTACGTCCAGTTGAGGAGCTTGTAGCGGCCGTTCAGCACGGCAACGCGCGGGTAGGTCATCGCCGGCTCGCCGGCCGCCGTGCCCCATGGCGTGCCGGCGAACGGTGACCCGGCGTACGACAGTGCGCCCGTGGACGTGAAATGGATGCCGTCGGTGGACGTGGCATGCCGCATGTTGGCAACGGTTTCGCCGGGCGACCCGGAGGTCTGCACCCAGAGGTGCAACAGCTTCGTGGCCGGGTCATAATGCAGCGTGGGGGCGAGGATGCGACCGGACTGAGGCGGCTGCGCCATGGGCGCGCCGTCGAGGGTCAGGATGGTCGTGGCGATGGGACCCGCCGGTGGACCCGCGATGGCGGGGGCCAGCACGACGGCAGCCAGGCATGCCACCCAGAAGCGGGACGGGGTGCGACGCATGTCGCGATTCTGCCACGGTGCAGCGTGCTGCGACACGCGTCCGGTTGCGCCTGCCGGCCGCGCCGGTAGAATCGGTGTCGATGTCCCGGGGCCGGGACCGGAGCGCGATGGTCTATGAAGCGGCGCGAGTTTCTCGAATCCTGTGCGGTGGTGGGCGGCGCTGCGGCGTTGCCGGTGTTTCCGGACGCGTGGGCGCAGGAGACGCCCCGCCGGCATGCCCGCGTGCGGCTCGTCGACGTGCACGGGCGCCCGCTGGTGGCGGCCGACCTGACGGTCGAAACCAATTACCTCTTCCACTACCCGTTTGCGGCCACGCCCTGCCTGCTGCTGAAGCTGCCGCAGCCGGTCACCACGACGGCATCGCTGGCGCGGCAGGATGGCTCGGTTTACGCATGGCGGGGTGGCGTGGGCCGCAACAGCAACATCGTCGCGTTCTCGGCGATCTGCGCGCACAAGCTGGCCTACCCGACGCGCGAAGTGTCGTTCATCCGCTACCAGCGCGAGCGTTCGCCGACCTCGGGGGCGCAGGTGATCCATTGCTGCGCCGACCACAGCGTCTATGACCCTGCCGCGGGTGCACGGGTGGTGTCCGGTCCTGCGCCACAACCACTGGCCGCGATCGTGCTGGAATACGATGCGCCCGCTGACGCGCTGTACGCCAGCGGCACCGTCGGGGCCGAGCAGTTCGATGCGTTCTTCGACAAATACAAGCTGAAGTTGGCGCTCGAGTACGGCGACGGCCGTGCCCGGCGCAGTGTGGCGGGCACGGCCATCGTGCGCGAGCTTGCAAGCTACTGCCGGTCGACGATCCAATGCTGAGCGCGCGCCACCCGCCGCGCTAGAATCCGCGCTTGCGGCGGCGCCAGCACCGTTGCGCGCGTGCCCATGACCCATCAACCAACCCTGCCCGCGGACGGCGATCACGCGATCGTCGTCGCCGACCTGCGCAAGAACTACGGCGAGGTGCAGGCGGTGCGCGGCATCTCGTTCGCCATACCGCGCGGCTCCACCACCGCACTGCTGGGCGGCAACGGTGCGGGCAAGACGACGACGCTGTCGATGCTGATGGGGCTCCTGCGCCCCACGGCGGGCAGCATCGAGGTGCTGGGCGAGGACATGTTGCGCCGGCGCTATCGCGTGCTGCCGCGGATGAACTTCACGTCGCCCTACGTCGACCTGCCGAAGCGTCTGACCGTCGCCGAGAACCTGCGCGTGTTCGCCGACCTCTACGGGCTCATCGATCCGTCGGGGCGCATCGCCGAGCTGGCGTCGCAGTTCGAGCTTGGCGGCCTGCTGAAGCGCCCCTATGGCCAGCTGTCGGCCGGCCAGCGCACGCGCGTGTCGCTGGCCAAGGCGCTGCTCAATTATCCGGAAGTGCTGCTACTCGACGAGCCGACCGCATCGCTCGACCCCGACATCGGCGACCGGATGCGCACCTACCTCGAGGATTACCAGCGCGAGAGCCACTGCACGATGCTGCTGGCATCGCACAACATGGGCGAGGTCGAGCGCATGTGCAGCGACGTGGTGATGATGCGCGCGGGCAGGGTCGTCGACCGCGGTTCGCCAAGCGACCTCGTGGCGCGCTACGGACGCATGGACATGGAGCAGGTGTTCCTCGACATCGCGCGCGGCACCGGCGACATCATCCCCGCCGGACCGGGGGCGCTCTGATGTCTTCGCCCGTGCCGTCCGTCAAGTCGGCCGTGCTGCATCCGCAGCATGGGCTGGCCGCTTCCGCACGGCGCGTGCGCGCGATGGTGCGCCGCCACGCGTACCTGCTGCTGAAATCGTGGCCGCGGATCATCTCGATGGCGTACTACCCCACGGTCACGATGGTGCTGTGGGCGTTCCTCACGCTGTACCTGCAGCCCACCAACAGCTTCCTGCGCGACGCGCCCGGCTTCTACATCGGCGCGGTGCTGCTGTGGGACGTGCTGTTCCGGGGGCAGCTCGGCGTGTCGCTGACCTTCGTCGAGGAACTGTACTCGCGCAACCTCGCCAACCTGTTCGTGAGCCCGCTGCGATTGCGCGAGTTCATCGCCGGGCAGGTCGCGATGAGCGTGCTGCGCACGCTGATCGGCGTGGGCGGCGCGTGCATCTTCGCGTGGCTGCTGTTCCGCTATGCGATCTTCTCGATGGGCTTTCCGCTGATCGCGTTCTTCACGCTGCTGATTGCGTTCGGCTGGGCCATCGGCCTCGCAGTGTCGGCGATGATCCTGCGCTGGGGGCTCGGTGCCGAGGAACTGGCGTGGGCCGCCATCTTCC
>JANNNM010000397.1:0-4165 GCA_031398535.1 Betaproteobacteria bacterium
GCCGGCCGAGATCATCATGATCGACCTCGATGACAACCGCCTGGATGTCGCCAAACGCTTCGGCGCGACGGCCACCGTGAACAGCTCCGGTGGTGACGCCGCGGCGCAGGTGATGAAGCTCACGAATGGCCGCGGCGTGGATACGGCCATCGAAGCGGTGGGAATCCCCGCCACCTTCCAGTTGTGTCAGGACATCGTGGCCGCGGGTGGCACGATTGCAAACGTGGGGGTGCACGGCGTCAAGGTCGACCTCCACCTCGATCGACTGTGGTCACATAACGTCACGATCACCACGGGACTCGTCGACACGTTCTCGATACCGCTGCTGCTGAAGACCGTGCAATCGAAACGCGTCGATGCCAGGCAGCTGATCACGCACCGGTTCAGGCTCGATCGGATCCTCGAGGCCTACGACACTTTCGGCCGGGCCGCCGACACGAAGGCGTTGAAGGTGATCATCGAGGCATGACCCTGTCGCGGGCAGAGCAAGGCCCACGCCGGCGCCCCCTTCCTCCGGACATGCCTCGCACGTTGACGGCAATGGTCATGCGGGTGCGCACATCACCACCGTGTCGCCGCCGTCACCTTCCGCGAGCCATCCCTTGCCCACCATCTGGTCGCGCACGGCGCGCGACGTCGTGTAGCGATGGTTGGCATCGGCGCGATTGCTGAACACGCGATAGACCGGCACCTGTCCCGCTGCGCAATTGCCCAGCGTGGGCGGATAGAGGTACAGGAAGGTGCTGGATTCGAGGATGAAGGTCGGATTCTTGGCCATCGTACCGTCGCATTCGTTCGCGTCACGACCGAAGAAGTGGCCATCCCCCTTGCCCGGCGGGATGTAGATGCGGCAGACCGCCGATGCGCCGCTCTGCGTGCTGGCCCAGGCGTTGAACGACAGCCCCGTGCGCGCCCACCCCTTGAACGTGCCGTTGTCGAGCTTGGCAATTTCGTCGGAGACGTAGGTGATGAAGTAGTGATCCAGCGACGCGTTGTAGAACTCGACGACGGAGACCGGCGTGGGGACTGCACTCCCGATGACGGTAATGGATTTGGTGGCAGAGGCGGTGGCGCCGAGGCTGTCCGTAGCGCGCACCATGAACGAGTAGGTGCCCGGGGCATTAAGAACGCCTGAAAACACGCCGGTGGTTGCGTTGAGCGTTGACCCGGGTGGCAACGCGCCACCGACGATGGACCACGCATAGGGCGGGCGTCCTCCATGGACGCCCACTGTAGCCACGATGTTGTCACCGGCGTCGACCTGAATGGAAGGAGGCAGGTTGGCGCTGGCGGCGAAGGCGCTCAGCAGCTTGGGCGATGCAAATGGCGACCCGGCAACCGGTGCGAGAGCACCGGTGGACGGATTGATCCGGAATCCGTAGATGCCTCCGGCCCCCGCATTTCCGACGTAGACCAGGTCGGCGACAGTCGCGATGGCGGGGGTCACTTGCGTGACTGAACCGAACTTCTGCGGTACGCCCACAGGGGCCAGTATCCCGTCGGCGGCGATGGAAAATCCATGCAGGAGATCATCAGTGTCGTCGACGCCAAAGAGGAACCGGCCCGTCGGGTCAACCGCCAGGCCATAGTAGTAGCCCGCGCGCGATGCAATGCGTGTCGGCGCCCCCGTGGCGGGATTCACTGTATAGGTCGCGAGCGCCGACCCACCGGTGAACAGAAAGCGACCGTCGGGCGAAAGGGCAAGCGCCGCAATGCGGCCGAAATTGACAGCATTTGGAAACGGCGAACCGGGAGTATGCGAAAGCGCGCCCGTCGTGGAATCGATCGCCAGGACCGCGATGGATCCATCGAAGCTGCCGGTGCTTTGGCCTACGTACATGAAGCGCCCGCTGCGATCGATCACGACAGGAATCGGCAGCGAGCCGCCCGTCGCGAACGGTGAACCGGGCAATGGCGATGGCACGCCCGTCACCCGATCAACGGCAAAGCCCGACACGGTTCCGTCCAGGTCCCCGGCGACGTACAAGAAACGACCCGAAGGCTCGATGGCGACGGTGCGGGGATTGCTGCCTACGGCAGCGGGTTTGACTCCCGGTGGCGTGACCGGGGTCCAGGCAAGCGTGACCGGGTCGATTGCGAATCCACACAAGCGGCCCGGCAAGCCGATGCCGCCGCTCAGGTATACGAATTTGCCGGCTGGATGCAAGGCCACGCCAAGGGAAAACAGGCAGTCGTCCACATTCTTGGTTCCCGGAATGCGCGAAAGGGCACCGAAATTGGCGATCGACTTGGTGTTGGACGGAACGGGCGCGGTACGTGATGTCGGTACCATGCCTTCAGCGATTGCATATTGGATATCTTCGTTCGGATTCAGCGAGCCGCCGGAATGGTTGTCCGTTGCCCCAACGATGAACCAAGCGAAACCAAGGTCTATCTGAAAATCCTCGAGCGGGTCGGCGGCCATGGCAATTGGCGCCGATCCGAAGGTAGTCCAGATCGTGGCGACCGCGAGTTTGCATGCAAGCGATTGCAGGATTCGTACTCTACGGACCGTCATGGCTGTTCCTTAAGCAAGTCATTCAGCGTCCAGCTTAAAGTTGTTCGACGAATCGTCATCGTTGCCCCTTGGGTAGGTGAGTCAGGCAATGTTGGATCCTGGTCATGACGTATGCCATTCATGTCGCGCTGCGGCATCCAACCTGGGTGTGCCATGCGAAGTCCGCCGCATAGGTCATCTGCCATGCCCCGCGAGGCGGAAGCCACGCCTGCAGGGGCGTTGCGGGCACGGTGCGGGCAACCTGCAGAATCCATGCGCCATGATGCTATAATTCCTGCAAAACAAGCGGTTACGTCACGTGACATCAGGTGACATCACCATATCTTCCCGTTGCCACGGGGATTGAAGGGCAGACGCTCGGTTCGCCCTTATCGGATCGTTGAAGGTTTCCCATGTTTGATCTGGTTCAAAAGCACAAGCGCATCGCGCAGGGCATCCTGTTCCTGCTGATGGTCCCGTTCGCCTTCTTCGGCGTCGATTACTACTTCCAGCGCGGCAACCTCGACGCGGATGTCGCGACGGTGTCGGGCAACAAGATCACGCAGGCCGAGTTCGCCGAGTCGATGCGCGAGCAGACCGACCAGATGCGCCGGCAGCTCGGCCGCAACTTCGACCCCGCGATGTTCGAGTCGCCGGAAGTCCGGTTCGCGCTGCTGGACCAGCTGATCAACCAGCGGCTCATCACCGACAAGGCGCTGGCCGAGAAATTCCGCGTGACCGACGCGCAGCTGCAACAGTTCATCGCGGCGCTGCCCGCCTTCCAGGACGCGGGCTCCTTCTCGCCGGATCGCTATCGCCAGATGCTGGCCACGCAGAACATGACGCCGCTTATGTTCGAGCAGCGCCTCCGCGAGGACCTGCTGCGCAGCGCGGTGCAGGAGCCCATCGTGTCCGCCAACATCGTCGCGCGGACCTCGGTCGAGCGTTACTTGGGCCTCCTCGAGCAGCAGCGCGAAGTGGCGGTGGCGCTGATCGATCCCGCGCCATTCCTGAAGGACGTGAAGGTGACCGACGCCGACGTCCGCGCGTTCTACGACAAGAACACCGCATCGTTCCAGACGCCGGAGCAGGCGCGGATCGAATACCTGCTGCTGACGCAGGAAGCACTGTCCACCGCGGTCGTGGTCGACGCTGCGGACGTGCGCAAGCAGTACGAGGCGAACGCCAAGCAGTTCACGGCCGACGAGGAACGCTCGGCGGCGCACATCCTGATCCCGGTGAAGCCGGATGCCGGCGTGGACGACAAGGTCGCGGCGAAGAAGCTGGCGGACGATGTGTTCGCCAAGGTCAAGGCCACGCCGGCGCGCTTCGCTGAACTCGCCAAGGAATTCTCGAAGGACCCGGGTTCGGCGGCGCAGGGGGGCGACCTCGGTCAGTTTGCCCGCGGCTCGATGGTCAAGCCTTTCGAGGATGCGGTGTTTGCCGCCAAGGCCGGCGACCTGCTGGCGCCGGTGCAGTCCGACTTCGGCTGGCACATCATCAAGGTCACCGGCGTGCGCCCGTCGCGCACGTTGAGCTTCGACGACGTCAAGGTGCAGATCGAAGCCGACCTGCGCAAGCAGCGCAGCGCGGCCAAGTTCGCCACGTCCGCCGACCAGTTCCAGAATCTCGTCTACGAACAGGCCGACAGCCTGAACGGCGTGGCGA
>JANNNM010000402.1:0-1360 GCA_031398535.1 Betaproteobacteria bacterium
GTGATCCCGAGCAGCTTGATCCGGTAGCCCAGTTCCTCGGCGTAGCGGATGTCCTCGCGCGTCAGCTTGCTGATCCCCTCGGCATAGGCCTTGTCGAATTGCATCGGCACGCCGAACGCGATCGCGGACATGATCGTCAGCTAGTGCGCGGCATCGATGCCCTCGACGTCGAACGTGGGGTCGGCTTCGGCGTAGCCGCGCGCCTGCGCCTCGGCCAGCACTTCCGCGAAGCTTGCGCCGCGCGAGCGCATTTCCGACAGGATGAAGTTGGACGTGCCGTTGATGATGCCGGCGATCCATTCGATGCGGTTGGCGGACAGGCCCTCGCGCAGCGCCTTGATGATCGGCACGCCGCCGGCCACCGCCGCCTCGAAGGCCACCATCACGCCCTTCGCGGACGCGGCCGCGAAGATCTCGTTGCCATGATGCGCCAGCAGTGCCTTGTTGGCGGTGACCACATGCTTGCCATGGGCGATCGCATCGAGCACCAGCGTGCGCGCGGGCTCGATGCCGCCCATCAATTCGCACACGATGTCGACATCCGGATGCCGCACGACGACCGCCGGGTCGTTGGTCAGGTTGACGCCGGTGACGCCGCGCGTGCCTTCACGCGCCTTGTCGAGCGTGCGCGTGCCGATCCAGTTGATCCGGATGGGGCGCCCGGCACGCCGGCTGATTTCCTCGCCGTTGCGCTGCAGGACATCCCACGTGCCGCGACCCACGGTGCCGAACCCCAGCAGCCCGACATGCAGAGGCTTCATCGCCGGCGCGTTCACTTGAGCAACCCGTCGTCGCGGAACATCTGCTTGATGCCGCGGATCGCCTGCCGCGAGCGCGATTCGTTCTCGATCATCGCAAAACGCACATGGCCATCGCCGTATTCGCCGAAGCCGATGCCCGGGGAGACCGAGACATGCGCCTTGGCCAGCAGCTGCTTCGTGAATTCGAGCGAGCCCATCGCGCGATAGGGCTCGGGGATCCTCGCCCAGACATACATCGACGCCTTGGGGATGTCGACCATCCAGCCCGCCTCGTGCAGCCCCTTGCACAGCACATCGCGCCGCGCCTGGTACTTGGCGGCGATTTCCGCGACGCAGTCCTGCGGGCCTTCCAGTGCGGCGATGGCCGCCACCTGGATCGGCGTGAACGTGCCGTAGTCGTGGTAACCCTTGATGCGGCCCAGCGCATTGACGAGGTCGCGGTTGCCGACCATGAAGCCGATGCGCCAGCCGGCCATGTTGTAGCTCTTCGACAGCGTGAAGAATTCGACCGCGACGTCGCGCGCGCCGGGGACCTGCATGATCGACGGGGCCTTCCAGCCGTCGAAGCAGATGTCCGCGTAGGCGAGGTCGTGCACGAC
>JANNNM010000404.1:0-8956 GCA_031398535.1 Betaproteobacteria bacterium
GCCGGACTCGAAGCGCAGCGCGCCGTAGGCCCCGGTGCCGTCGACGCGGATGACGACTTCCTTGTAGCCACCGAGCTCGGCCGCGCTCTCGGTCATCAATTCGGTGCGCCAGCCCTTCTTCTCGCACCAGCGCAGGTACATGCGCGCCAGGTCGCCGGCGAAGAGCGCCGATTCGTCGCCACCGGTGCCGGCGCGGATCTCGACGAAGGCGTTGCGCTCGTCGTCCGGGTCCTTCGGCAGCAGCGCCGCCTGCAGCGTCGCCTCCAGCGTGACGATGCGCGCCTGCGCGGCGGCGCGTTCCTCGTCCGCGAATGCACGCATCGACGGATCGCTGGCCATGTCGGAGGCCGCAGCGAGATCGGCTTCGGCCTGGCGGTAGGCCTGCAGGCTTTCGGCGATGGGCGTGAGGTCGGCATGCTCGCGCGTCATCGCGCGATAGCGATCGAGGTTACCTGTGGCTTCGGGCGCGCCCAGCAGCCCGTTCAATTCCTCGAGGCGGTCGGCGAGCTGGTCGAGCTTGGAGCGAAGCGAGGCTTTCAATGCTCGTCGGGCGCAGGGTCGTCCAGCCGGTACACGCGCTGGAGCACTGCGATCAACTCCGCGCGCTCGGCTTCGCCGGCGGCGTTGAGCGCCGACAGCGGCGCATGCAGGAACTTGTTGGTGAGGCCACGCGCCAGCGCTTCCAGCACCTGCTCGGGCGCTGCGCCGCCCGCTAGCATCTTGCGCGCGCGATCAAGCTCGGCTGTGCGCAAGTCGTCGTGATGGCCATGCAATGCGGCAATGGTCGGCACGACGGAACGGCCTTCCAGCCAGCGCAGGAAGTGCACGGTCTGGTCGGAGATCATCTGCTCGGCCTGCGCCACCGATTCGTGGCGGACCTGCAGGTTGTCCTTCACGATCGCGGCCAGGTCGTCGATGCTGTACAGGAAGATGTCGTCGAGGTCCGCGGCTTCGGGTTCCACGTCACGCGGCACCGCCAGGTCGACGATGAACACCGGGGCGTGCTTGCGCTGCTTGACGACCCGTTCGAGCATGCCTTTGCCCAGGATGGGCAGCGTGCTGGACGTGCAGGTGACGATGATGTCGAAGTCGCGCAGCCGCTCGGACAATTCGTTGAGCATGATCACGTCGCCGCCGATGCGGTCCGCCAGCTGGCGGCCGCGCTCGACGGTGCGGTTGGCCACGGTCATTGACTTCGGATTCTTGGCGCCGAAATGCGTGGCGGCCAGTTCGATCATCTCGCCCGCGCCGATGAACAGCACGCGCTGCGTGGAGATCGACGGGAAGATGCGTTCGGCCAGTTTCACCGAAGCCGCCGCCATCGACACGGAGGCGCTGCCGATGTCGGTTTGCGTCCGGATGTCCTTGGCCACGGCGAAGGACCGCTGGAAGAGGCGATTCAGCACCAGGCCCAGCGCGCCGGCGGATTCCGCCGAGCGCACGGCCTGCTTCATCTGGCCCAGGATCTGGGGCTCGCCCAGCACCATCGAGTCGAGGCCGCTGGCGACGCGAAACGCGTGCTTGACCGCCTTGTCCTTGCCCAGCGTATAGACGTAGGGCGCGATCGAGGCTTCGGGCAGGTTGTGGAACCCCGCCAGCCACTTGGCGACCGGCGCCGGGTCGTGGCCGTGAAAGTAGACCTCCGTCCGGTTGCAGGTGGACAGGATGGCCGCTTCCTTCACATCGCGCGCGGCGATCAGGTCGCGTAGCGCTTCCGCCAGGTCGTCAGGCGCAAACACCACCCGTTCGCGCACCTCGATGGGGGCGGTCGTGTGGTTGAGGCCGAGTGCGAAAAGTGACATGGAAAGGGGTCCGCTGCGACTGACATTCTAGCCCAGAGGCTTGGTAGGCGGGCGGGCGGCCGGGATTACCGGGGGCACGGGAGGCCTGCTCAGGCCTTGATGAACTCCGCCCGGCCGCCCAGCCAGCGCTCCAGATGGGCGGCGGCGACGGCCGGCTCGGTACGCAGCAACTCCTCCGCCGTATCCCGCGCCTGCTCGATCAGTGCCGCGTCGCGCTCAAGGTCCGCAAACCGCAGCATCGGCATGCCGGACTGGCGGGCGCCCAGGAACTCCCCCGGGCCGCGGATCAGCAGGTCCTGCCGCGCGATCTCGAAGCCGTCGGTGTTCTCGAAGATGACCTTAAGCCGCATCTTGGCCACCTCGCCCACCGGCTCCTCGAACAGCAGCAGGCACGTGGATTCCGCCGCACCCCGGCCCACGCGGCCGCGCAACTGGTGCAACTGCGCGAGGCCGAAGCGCTCGGCATGCTCGATCACCATCAACGAGGCGTTCGGTACATCGACGCCCACTTCGATGACCGTGGTGGCCACCAGCACGTTGATCTCGCCGGCCGTGAAGGCGGCCATCGTCGCGGCCTTCTCGTCCGGCTTCATCCGGCCGTGCAGAAGGCCGACGCGGAACTGCGGCATCGCGGCGGTCAACTCCGCATGCAGTGCCACTGCTGTCTGCAGCTCGAGCTTCTCGGATTCCTCGATCAGCGGGCAGACCCAGTACGCCTGCCGGCCTTCGGCACAACCTTTGGCAATCCATGCGACGACTTCGGCGCGACGCTTCTGGCTGACCAACCGCGTGGCCACGGGCGTGCGTCCAGGCGGCATCTCGTCGAGCGTGGAGACATCGAGGTCAGCGTAGAAGGTCATGGCCAGCGTGCGCGGAATGGGCGTGGCGCTCATCATCAGTTGATGCGCTTCAGCGAGGCCCTTGCCGCGCAGCGCCAGGCGCTGCGCGACGCCGAAACGATGCTGCTCATCCACGATGGCCAGGCCGAGGTTGGGCAACTCCACGCCCTCCTGGAACAGCGCATGCGTGCCCACCGCGAACGGGGCTTCACCACTGGCCAGCAACGCCAGCGCCTTCCTGCGATCCTTCGCCGGCATCGACCCCGAGAGCCACGCGACTTCAATGCCGAGGCCATCGAGCCATGTGCGCACCTTGCGATAGTGCTGCTCGGCCAGGATTTCCGTAGGCGCCATGAACGCGACCTGCTTGCCGCTCTCAATAGCCTGCAGCGCGGCCAGCGCCGCCACGATCGTCTTGCCTGAGCCGACATCGCCCTGCAGCAGGCGCTGCATCGGCGTCGTGCGCTTCAGGTCATGCGCAATCTCGCGACCCACGCGCTCCTGCGCGCGCGTCAGCTTGAAGCCCGCGCGCTCGCGCAGTTGCGCCGTCAGTACGCCGGTGCCGGTCAGCACCGGCGCGCGATGCTCCGCCCGCGCCTGCCGGCTGGCCTTCAACGAAAGCTGCTGCGCCAGCAGCTCGTCGAACTTGAGGCGTGTCCACGCCGGGTGCGTGCGTGCATCGAGCGAACGCTGCGTCATCTCGTTGAGGCGCGGTGGCGGCGCATGCAGGAAACGCACCGCATCGCCGAACTTGAAGAGATGCCGTCGCGCGATGACGTTGTCGGGCAGCGTGTCCGCCGTCAACGCCGGATCAGATTCCAGTGTGCGCGCGATCACCTTCCGCAGCGTCTCCTGGCCCAGGCCCGCGGTGGTCGGATACACCGGGGTCAGGCGATCGGGCAGCGGCACGTTGCCGTCGATCACCTTGAACTGCGGATGCACGATCTCGAGACCGTGGTAGCCCGGCCGCACGTCGCCGAACACGCGCACGCGGCGCCCCGGTTCCAGCACTTTCTGCTGGCTGGGATAGAACGTGAAGAAGCGCAGCACCAGCAGGGCATCGCGCTGGTCTTCATCGGCGATCGTGCACACCAGTTGCCGGCGCGGCCGGTATTGCACATCCGTGTTGACGACAATGCCTTCGGCCTGCTGCGACAACCCCGGCTGCAACTTCGCGAGCGGCGTGACGCGCGTGTGGTCCTCGTAGCGCAGCGGCAGGTGCAGCACAAGGTCGGCGTCGCGGGCGATGCCGAGCTTGGCCAGCTGGTCCGCCAGGCCGCGTCCTGCGGGCTTGGGCGTTGCAGCGTCGCCCTTCTTTTGCGCGGCCTTGGCCATGGCGCGCGGACGACGAGGCGCCTACTGCCCCTTCGTCTGGTCGAAGGTTTCCTTCCAGCCGGTCTGCGGATCCGCGGGCGGCGCCTGCAGCACCAGGATGCCCTCGATCTCGATCAGCCCCGCCTTGGGCAGCGCCGCCACCTGGTACGTGGCGCGCGCCGGATAAGGCTCCTGGAAATATTCCGCCATGATCGCGTTGACCTTGGCGAAGTCGGCCAGGTCCTGCATCAGGATCGTCAGCTTCACGATGTCGTTCAGCGTGCCGCCTGCAGCCATGGCTACCGCGCGCAGGTTGCGGAACACCTGATGCGCCTGCGCCTCGACGCCGTCGACCAGGTTGCCGGACTTCGGGTCAAGCCCAAGCTGCCCGGAAAGATAGACGGTATTGCCGGCGCGGATGGCCTGCGAATAGGGACCCAGTGCGGCTGGCGCATCGGGGGATGAAATGACGTTCTTGCTCATGGCAACCTCCTCGTTCGAGTGTAGCATTGCGACGCCGTCGCGCTGCGCGTGCCCTGTGGACGAAACTGTGGGGGGCCTGTGGATGAACCTGTGGGCGATTCTGTTGGGCGTTTGTTGATTGATCTGTGCACGCGTTTGCCCCTCCCCGACCGGTCCGGACATGAACGCCTTTACCTGCACCTGCGGCCAGCCGCTCTATTTCGACAACCTGCGTTGCCTCGCCTGCGGCGCGGAGGTCGCCTATGACCCGGTGACGACCAATCTCACCGCCGTGGTGCCCGAAGGCTCCGGGCTGTGGTCGATCGATGGCGACACGCGCTCACCGGTGCCGCGCTTCCGGTTGTGCGCGCATCGGCCTGCCGCTGCGGTATGCAACTGGCTGGTCCCGGCCGAATTGCCGCATGCAATCTGCCTGTCGTGCCGGACCACGCAAAAGGTGCCGCCGCTCGATCGTCCGAAGAACGCCAGCCGCCTGCGCGATATCGAAGCCGCCAAGCGCCGGATGCTGCATGCGCTGCTTGCCCTCGACCTGCCCGTCGTGCCGAAGGAGGACGACGCCGTGCATGGCATCGCCTTCGACCTGCTCGAATCGCTCGAAGGCGAACCCCGGGTGATGACCGGTCATGCCAGCGGGCTCATCACCATCAATGTCGCGGAGGCCGACGACGACTACCGCGAATCCAACCGCGAGGCGCTGCGCGAACCCTATCGCACCGTACTTGGCCACCTGCGCCACGAGGTCGGCCACTACTACTGGGACCGGCTGGTCGCCGACACCCCGTGGCTGCCGCGGTTTCGCACACTCTTCGGCGACGAGCGCGCCGACTACGGCGAAGCGCTGCGCCGGCAGTACGAGAACGGGCCGCCGCCTGATTGGCGCGATCATTACATCAGCGCCTACGCCGCATGCCATCCGTGGGAGGACTGGGCCGAGAGCTGGGCGCACTACATGCATGCGCGCGCCACGCTCGGCACCGTGCAAAGTTTTGGCCTCGGCGTGCACGACACGCCGATCCGGATCACGCCATTCGATGCCGACGTGCTGTACCAACACGACGATCCGGTGTCGGGACAACGATTCCTGGGATGGATCAACGCGTGGGTGGTGCTGACCGCGGTGCTGAACGAGACGGCGCGCAGCATGGGGCAACCGGACATTTATCCGTTCGTGCTGAATCGCCCCGTCGTCACCAAGCTGCACTTCATCCAGTGCTTGATCGAGGATCAGGTGGCTGGCGCGTCCTTGCAGGCACCGCCGGAATTCCTGTAGCCGGTCCGGTTGAACGGATAGGAGATTCAACCGCGCGAACTTGAAGGTGGAGGAGCCGCTCGGTCGAGTCAAGCGTCCATTTGCGGTGGCCGCGGGCGGGGCGGTGGTCGCCCCCGGCGCGACAAAAAAACAACCTGAGCGAAAAACCGAACTCGTCCTCGGCAACTTCCTACATCGCGTCCCGGGGCACGACCTTCGACGTGGCGTCATCCAGGACGGCGGCCACGATTTCCGGGCCTAGCGTGGTCAGGTTCAAATGCAAGTGCCGGCAACCCCTCAACGGCGCCTATGACCTCCTGAAAACAATTGATTTGCCCCCTCCGGTTACATCGGCGACCCTTCACGCAAAGGTCTCAGGCGCTGCGGGTCCACAGAAAGTACATCTTGGGAACACTCAATCGAGGTATGGGTATCGATGCCACCTTCACTGATCGCGTTCCGATCGATAAAGAAGCCGGTGACTGCCAATCCCAAAAGGAGCTGACGACGCACGATGACCCGTCGCGCGGTGTCATCCCGGGTGCAGACGAGGCCCAGTCGCTTCGGCAGTTTCGGAACGATTTTCCGGCCTTCGAGGAGTGCATCTACATGAACCTGGCCGGGCGGGGGCTTCTGTCACGCACCACACGCAACGCGCTGGATGCGGGCATCGACGACCAGATGATGGGCCGGGTAGAAAAGTCACGGTGGAAGGCAGCCGCCGATGATGCGCGCCAACGCTTCGGGGCCCTGGTCAATGCGCGACCCACGGAAGTCGCATGTACCAAGAATGTTTCGGACGGGCTCAACGCGATTGCCACGGCTCTCCCTTGGTTGCCAGGTGACAACGTCGTGTTCTGCCCGGATTTCGATCATCCCAACGCTGCGTACGCTTGGCTCAACCTGGGCCGCATGGGCGTTGAACGCCGTCCGGTGCCGCTGCTTGCTGACGGCAGAATTGACATTACTGCGGTCGCGCGGGCAACAAACTCCCGAACGCGCCTCGTGGCGGTATCGTCCGTCAACTTTGTGACTGGCATACGCGCCGAGTTGGGGGAGCTTGGCCAGCACTGTCGGCGGGCCGGGATTTTCTTTCTTGTCGACGGTGCGCAGTCGACCGGGGTGCTGGAAGTCGATGTCGAAGCAGCCTGCATCGACGGTTGGTGTGCCGCGGCGAATAAAGGGCTGCTGGGCCCCTATGGAGTCGGCTTCGCATACTGCCGCGAGGAAGTGGCCTGCCAACTGCGGCCTGTTTACCTCAGCCGCTTCGGGGTCGATGCGGGGAACCTGTCGGAATCAGAGATGGCCTCGTCGCAGTATGAACTTCATGCGGGCGCGCGCCGGTTCGAGGTCGGCAATGCGAATTGGACCGGGCTCATCGCAGTTGCCGCCTCCATGCGCCAACTGGGGCAGTTCGCTCAATCGACTGTGGAGCGGCGCGCAGTGGACCTCGCTTCGAGGCTCGCAGACGGCCTGAGGGATGCGGGATTCGAAGTGCCAAGGCTGGACCGAAGCGACCTGCAGTCCCATATCGTCGCCGTGTATGGCGGCGTGCACGACCGCGCCGGCCTGGAGTGCCTTGACCAGCAGCTTTGCGCTACGCGCGTGGCATTTTCGAGACGCCTGGGCGCGATCCGGTTCGGGCTTCACGCGTACAACACGGAAACAGACGTGGAGCACGTCCTGGATCTGGCGACACGGCTGCACTGATCACATGCCGCGCTCGAGTGCCGCCGCCACACCTGCCACACCCATCTTCGAATTGGCCCTTATCCGGGTTACAGAAGAATCACCCATCACGTCCCCTCTAGCTGGAGCCTGCCATGAGAGTCGCGTCAAGATTTCTTTGCTTGTTCTCTATCGCTGCGTGTTTCATCGTCATGCCCGCGTACGCGGCCGAGGATTTTCCTAGCCGTCCCATCACCACGGTCATCGGTTTTCCTCCCGGCGGAAGTGCAGACGCCATCGGCAGAAATATTGCCGAGCGATTGTCGCGCAGCGTCGGACAACCGGTGGTCATTTCCAATCAGCCGGGCTTCGGTGGCAACATAGCGGCCGCCGCAGTCAGGAAAGCGAATGCGGATGGCTATACAGTGCTGTTCGCTCCGTGGACCAGTTATGCGCTCAACACGGCACTTTACGGCGCAGCACGCGTCGGCTATTCACTTGACAAGGACTTCACTGCAGTTTCGGTTGTTGCCGAGCAACCAATGGTTCTGTTGGTGAGTGCGGCGGTTCCGGCGAAGTCCACTGCGGAACTCATAGCGCTGGCGAAGCGAACGCCGGGAACGCTTACCTTTGCCTCCAGCGGCGCGGGAACCATGGAGCACGTCGCCGGTGAACTGTTTGCGCGGCGTGCCGGCATCACCATGACGCACGTCCCCTATAAGGGTACCGGGCCCGCAATGATCGACCTGATGGGCGGGCGGATCGATGTCTACGTGGTCAGTGCCGCAGCAGTCGTTTCCAATCTCGCCAATCCCAAGCTCCGCGTGCTGATGGTGGCGTCAAAGGAACGCAATCCAGCGCTTCCCGAAGTGCCGACCGCCAAGGAAGCGGGAATGGCAAACTTCGAAATGAGCCAGGGCTATGGCGTGTTGGTCCCATCGGGCACTCCCGCAAGCGTCGTGAAGAAACTCAACGAGAGTCTGGTCAGTGTCCTCAAGGCCCCGGACCTCAAGGCCTCGTTGAGAGACATGGGTGCTGTTGCCATGTCGTCAAGCCCCCAGGAGTTCGCCGCGCGCATCAATGCCGAAATATCATCGTGGCAGCAAACCATCAAGCGCGACCAGATCAAAGTCGAGGAATGACGGTTGCCGGTGTTTGGGGATGAACTTTCCTGTACCGATCGCTCCCTTGGGTAGGTGGCTGCAGCGCGCAGGCATGTCGCGAAACGACGAGGGCACCCTACCGGAGGCATAAGGAAGCATTGCTGAGTGCTAGTATTGCGATGACTTCCTATGAATTTCAGGCAAATTGAGGCGTTTCGCCACGTGATGCTGCTCGGCAGCATCACGCGTGCCGCCGACGCCATGTCACTTTCGCAACCTGCCGTGAGCCACCTGGTTTCTGCATTGGAGGATTGGCTCGGTTTCACGTTGTTCGTCCGCCGTGCCGGGCAGCCTCTGAAGCCAACGAACGAGGCGGAATCTTTGTTTGCGGAAGTTACTCGCTCCTTCGTCGGATTGGAGGAACTTACGCGCGCGGCAAAGGAGATCCGCGCGCTTCGAAGTGGGCACCTTCGCGTGGTAGCGCCGGCATTCATCGCC
>JANNNM010000520.1:0-8792 GCA_031398535.1 Betaproteobacteria bacterium
GCGCACGGCGATCCGCAGCTATGCCAGCGCGGTCGTCGAGGAGGAGTGGCCCATGCTGGCGCTCGAACAACGCTCACCGCGCACGGACGCTGCATTGAATGCGCTGGTGCGCGAAGTGGCCAGGCCCGGCGCCGGCATCGATCCCAGCGTGCAGCGGACCATGCTCGACATGGTGCTTCGCGTTCGCTCGGCCCACGAGGACCGCGTCTCCCTCAGCAACGATCGCACCGTGGTGACGAAATGGGCGGCCGTGCTGCTGCTGGCGTTTCTCACGCAGATCTCCATCGCCGTCGTGCAGCTCGACAAGCCGCGCCCGCAGGCGGCGGCGCTCGTCATCTTCAGCGTGGCGGCGGTGATGCTTCTGGGATTGCTCGCGATCCACGAGGCGCCGTTCGAGCCGCCGGTGTTCGTGCCACCCGGGCCGATCCTGGAGGTGCTGCGTCAGGTGCCTGCGTAAAACGGCGGGGACCGATCAGCGATGATCGGCCTCCGCCGGCCTTGGTTTACAGCGAATACAGGAACGCGCGCAGGTTCGTGATGTCCTGCGCGGACAAAACATTCAACTTGTTGATGGTGTCCAGCTTCTTGATCGCCGGCCCGTCGTGCAGGAACGCCGCCTCGATCGCGTCGCAGGCGCGCCCGTCGTGCAACAGGAAGTCGCAGGCCGCGTCCAGCTTGAATTTTTTCGGATCGGCGTCGTAGGTCTTCGTGTTCTTGTAGGAGTCGGTCACGAAGCGGTTCAGGCCCAGGCCTTTCAGCGCTGGTGTGCGGATCTTCTGCACGTAGTTTTCGTACCCTGGCAATACCACGCCGTCGGGTGCCCGGATCGGGAGTTTGGAGGCGGCGACCTGGGAGAGATACCCCATGTCGTGCATCAACAGGTCGGTACCGATGTAGGAGAGGAATGGCGCGGCCCTGGGCCCGTCGGCGGATTTCGCCTTGACGCGGGTTGCCAGGCGCTCCCGGAATTCCTTGCCCAGGACCGTGTCTTCCGGAACGATCTCGATCTTCCTGTTCACGTGACACGTATCGCAATTCAACTGGCGAAAGACCTTTTCGCCCGCGATGACTTCCGGCAATGCAACCTTCAACTCCGAGCGCGTGGGGTTGCCAAGCCAGCGCGCATAGTCGGCCATCCGCTCGACATCGCGTTCCGTCAGGTCTCCGTTCCCCTTCGACTCGATGCACGTCTTGTTGGCCGGGCCGCAATTGGGATACCCATAACGGATCGCAGCCTTGGGGTCGGCATTGGGAAAGCGCTTCTTCAGGTCGTTGTAGCCCGCGGTTGTCGTCAGGTTCATTTCAACGAATGCCGCATTGGCCACCTGGTCCTCGAGCGAGACGCGATCGCCGATCCATCCGAAGCGGCCAATGTAACAATCAGACAGGCTCTTGGTCTTGCATGCCGGCTTGACGTCGCCATTGACACCGTCGCGGGACCCCGCGTTCCAGATGATCTCCCCCGCGATCTTCGGGCCAAGCGTCGTCCTCTGGCTGTCGCGGAATTCAACGATGGCCTTGTTGGGTATCGCTTCCATCGCGCTCAGGTTGCCGAGGCGCTTGCCGTTGAGATGCATGTACCCGACTTCACCGCCGGCGATGGCCGCGGTGATGGCGTCGCCGTCGACCTCACTGCATTTGCCTGGCCAAGGCGTCCTGGGGGGCGCGGGCTTGACAAGGTCGCACGACGACGGCACCTGGAACGTGCCCAGCTTGATCTGCTGCGGCGAATAGACCTTGTTCTTGCCGGTCTTGGGATCGACAAGTACGGGGTTCGTGCGTTCAACGGCCACCACCAGGCGATCGACCTTCGCGTCTTCATAGGTCCACTTGTAGGTGTAGCCCGCCTTCGTGACGTGGAAGCTGTCCCCGTAGAAATTCATGACCTTGTTGTTGTAGTACAGGTCGTCCCGCGGCGCCCGGGTGTTGAGCACGGCTGCCGGGAATGCCAGAGGCTCGGAGAAGCGCGACGCATCGATCTGCCTTGTATCGCGGCGCAAGTCGAACAAGACGAGCTTCATCGGCCGGATCACCCCGGTGAACGTATAGTCCTTCAGGACGTAGGGGTCGTACACCTTGTCCGTCATGAATTCCTGCAGCACCTTGTCGAGCTTGCCCTCGGTGTTGATGGGGATGCCGCTGCCATTGCGCACGTGGCAGCTGTCGCAGGTACTGCCGTGATAGGGGGACGGCGCATTCGGCGCGTCGAAGGACGCTGCGAACATCCGGGGCCGGAAAATCGCCCTGCTCTGCTGCTCGTACATGCCCTGCATCCGGTACTCGTTGTGCCACAGCACCTTGCCCCGGATGCCGTCCGCGAACGGCTTCGGGTCGTTCTCGTTGTGGTTGCTCATCAGCAACGTATGGTAGAACTGCTTGTCCGTGTAATTGCGGCTGTCCATCGCGTTCTTGAAATCAGCCACGTTGGCGACGGGCAGGTACATGCTGAAGATGCTTGCGTTGTACACCTGCTCGTAGATGCTCATGCCGCTGTCGTTGGTGGCGTCCTTGAGAAACGACGACGGCACCTGCAAACCGCGAACGCCGGCGAACAGGAACGACGTCCGGCCATACTGGTTGCCCCGCATGCCCGCGGCGTCAAAGTCGAATTCAAAGCCCGCCCACTGCCCCTTGAAGCCATTGGGGTGCAGCTCGTAGTTGAGGCTGCATTGACGCAGTTTCGCCACCTTCGCGAGATCGGACATTGAAGCCCCGGCCAGATCGTTCAGCGAACACTGTCTTGGATACAGGAATTTCTGGGCAAACTGGTTGCCCGTGTTGGAACATTTCCCCGGCGCGACCGGGGGGCCATTGACGACGGTGCCTTCAAATGTGACATCGCAGCCCGGACCAGGATCAGGCTTCGGCGTGTTGGCGTACGCGCCCTGGTACGGGTTGAACAAGGCCTGCGGGTAGACGAAGCTTTCCCAGGTTTTCGCCTCGCCGCTCCACGGATATTTGCGTTTCAGCTCGTCCGGGGTGACGTCGGTGGGAAAAGTGTTCAGCGCGCGGTTGAACCACCCCAGCAGAAACCCGTTGTATTTCGTGTACTGCAGGTCGTTCAGGCTGGGCGGCACCGGCGCGAGGTCGAATGCGGCCAGCGCGATCGTGCACGTATTGAGCCCTTCCTTGCAGTGGTTGCCCGGGGGGTTGGGCGTCTTCGGCGGGTTCGGCACGCCGAAGGGGTAGACGGAAAATGCGCTGCCTTTGGGCCAGCCACCGGCACCGTTGCCGTTGAACCCGGAGTTCATCGGCGACAGGTAGTCGGCGTAGCAGACGGGGTCCTGGGCGTCCAACGCCTGGTCGAACTTCGAATCGCAGTAGTGCGACATGTACCAGGGCATCTGGGGGCCGTAGGTGCTGCCGTCGGTGACCACGAAACCCTGCGTATACCCATCCCTGTCATCTTCCCAGCCGAACGGCTGCTGGAGCAGGTCGATGGGACGCGCGGGCAGTTGCTGGCCCGTGCCCTCCGCCTTCCACAAGGACAACTCCAACTTGACTTCGATGCAGGGAAGCTTGGTGCCGGGGCCTTCGCCGTCCTTGCAGTAGGTGCCGCCCTTGGCGATCGCATCGGCTGGATCATAGAGCGTGTCGGTCCTCAAGGTGCCAACGATGTTGGTGACCCCAATTTCGATCATGCATTGTTCTTGCGAAAGCGGAGCTGGCTGTTTCGTGATCGGATCGATCATGTCCGAACAGACCTTCTGTGCCGCGCTGCCGAGCACTTCGTAGGGCAGGACCAGCGCTTGATCGATCTGGTTGCCGGCAAAGGTACCGAGCTTTTGACGCCACGGAATGTCTGAATACCACTCCGAGAACAGGGCCGGGCCCTTCAACTTGGGCCAGTCGGGTGAGCGGGAGTCGACGCCCTGCGCCGTCGCGACAAGTACCGCGGATCCCGCCACCAGGGCGGCAATCAGGCCAACGATCGTTCGGTTTCGCATGTCTCGTTTCTTCACTTTCACAATCGGATCGCGGCCGTGCGTGTCGCAAGCACACCGGCGCCGCGCGTGATTTTCCTCCGAGGCGCCCGAAACGCCTAGCGAAGACTCAAAGTGAATACAGGAACGCGCGAAGCTGCATGATTTCCTGAGCGGTCAAAGTGTTCAACTTGTTGATGGTGTCGAGCTTCTTGATCGCCGGCCCGTCATGCAAAAAAGCCGCTTCGATGGCGTCGCAAGCCCGCCCATCGTGCAGCAGGAAGTCGCAGGCCGCATCCAGCTTGAAAACCGGTTCGGTCTTGAAGCTGGCCGTGTTTTTGAACGAGTCGGTCACGAAGCGGTTGAGGCCCAGCCCTTTCAGCGCCGGCGTGCGGATCTTCTGCACGTATCTTTCGTACCCGGGCAACACCACGCCAGCACTGTTCCGGATCGGCTGCTTCGCCGCGGCCACCTGCGACAAGTACCCCATGTCATGCATCAGCAGATCGGTGCCGATGTAGGACAGGAATGGCGCTGCCCGGGGACCATCCCTCGACGCGTCCTTGACGCGCGTCAACAGCCGGTCGCGGAACACTTTGGTGGTCATCGTGTCTTCGGGAACGATCTCGATCTTCCTGTTCACGTGACAGGTATTGCAGCCCGTCGCGTTGAAGACCTTCTCGCCGGCGATGACTTCCGGCAACGCCACCTTCAATTCCGAGCGCGTGGGATTGCCGACCCAGCGCGCGTAGTCGGCCATGCGCTCGATATCGCGTTCGGTCAGATCGCCGTTGCCCTTCGAGTCGATGCAGGTCTTGTTGGCCGGACCGCAATTGGGATGATCGTAGCGAATGGGGAACATCGCGTTCCCCTTGGGATAGAGCTTCTTGTAGCCCTCTTTGGTCGTCAGGTTCATTTCGACGAACGCAGCGTTGGCCACCTGGTCCTCGAGGGATACGCGGTCACCCACCCATCCGAAACGGCTGATATAGCAATCGGTCAGGCTATTGGTGACGCAGTTGAGCTTCACGCCCTTGCCGTTGCCATCCGAGCCCAGGTACCCGTCACGCGACCCGGCGTTCCAGAGGATCTCGCCTCCGATATCGGGGCCAAGCGACGTCTTCTGACTGTCGCGGAAACCGATGATGGCCTTGTTGGGTATCGCTTCCATCGCGCTCAGGTTGCCGAGGCGCTTGCCATTGAGATGCATATAGCCGATCTCGCCGGCGGCGATGGCCGCAGTGATGGCGTCGCCGTTGACTTCAGTGCACTTGCCCGGCCAGGGCGTCCTGGGGGGCGCAGGCTTGACCAGATCGCAGTTCGGACTGGTCAGGAACGCGTCGAGCTTGACCTGCTGCGGCACATAGACCTTGTTCTTTCCGGTCTTGGGGTCGATCAGTTCGGGGTTCCTGCGTTCGTCTTTCACCACCAGGCGATCCGGCGTCGCATTCGTATACTTCCAGGTGTAGGTATTGCCCCCGGCCGTCACGTGGAAGCTGTTGCCCCAGTAGTTCATGATCTTGTTGTTGTAGTAGAGGTCCTCCCTCGGGTTTCTGCCGCCGCCCCCTTCAAGCACGGTCTCCGGAAACGCCAGCGGTTCCGTGTGGACATTGCCATCGCCCTGCTTTGCATCCTTGTGCAAATCGATGAAGACCAGCTTCATCGGCCGGATCACGCCGGTGAACGTGTAGTCCTTCTTGTCCGGCAAGGGCGTTTGATACACACCCTCCGTCATGAACTCCTGCAGCACCTTGTCGAGCTTGCCTTCGGTGTTGATGGGAATGCCGCTGCCGTTGCGCACATGGCAACTGTCGCAGGTGCTGCCATGAAAGGGCGCCGGCGCATTCGGCGCGTCGAACGACGCCGCGAACATCCGGGGGCGGAACAATTTATACGAACTCGGGTTGCGCTCATATTCCCGGTACATGCCGAGCATCCGCCATTCGTTGTGCCACAACGCCTTGCCCCGGATGCCATCCGCGAATGTCACGGGGTCGGACTCGTTGTGGTTGCTCATCAGCAACGTATGGTAGAACTCCTCGTTATAGTTGCGGCCATCCATCCCGTTCTTGAAGTCAGCCACGTTTGCAACCGGCAGGTACATGCTGAAGATGCTCGCGTTGTAGACCTGCTCGTAAATGCTCATCCCGCTTTCGCTGGCGGCATCCTTGAGGAAGGTTGCCGGCAGCTGCATGCCGGGAACGCCGGCGAAGATAAACGACGTCCTGCCGTACTGGTTCCCGCTCATTCCGGCTTTCTCGAAGGCACCCCGAAACTCCTCCGGCCACTGCCCCACGAAGCCGTTGTGGTGAATCTCGAAATTGAGGCTGCACTTGCGCAGCCGTGACACTTTGTCGAGGTCAGCGGCTGCCGCACCCGCCAGATCGTGCAGCGTGCACTGTCTCGGGTACAGGTTGGTCTTGGCAATCTCCTTGATGGTGTTGTAGCACTTTCCCGGTACGGGGGGGTTGCCCACGACCGGCCCGTCGAACGTCACGTCGCACCCTGGCGGATTCGCCAACCCCGGGAGCGGCGTCGTCGGTGTGAATTTCCCGACGAAGGGGTTGAACAATGCCTGCTGGTAGACAAAAGCTTCCCACGTCTTTTCCGCGCCATTCCACGGAAAATGACGTTGCAGTTCGGCCGGCGTGACGTCGGTGGGGAAACGGGTCAGGGCCCGGTTGAACCACCCCAGCAGATATCCGTTGTACTTCGCGTAGTTGAGGTCATTGACACTGGACGGCACCGGTGCAAGGTCGAAGGCTGCCAAGGCCAGCGTGCACGTCTTCAGCCCTTGCTTGCAGTGGTTGATGTTGGCCGGAGGAAACGGCGCATAGGGAAACACCGACCACGGTCCCGCCTTAGGCCACGTGGTGTAGTCGCCATTCTGCAGGTTGAACCCCACGTTCATCGGGGACAGGTAATCCGCGTAGCACACCGGATCCTGCCCATCCAACCCATCGGGGAACTTGGAGTCGCAGTAGTGCGACATGTACCAGGGCATCTGCGGCGCATAGGTGGTGCCGTCGGTGAGGACGTATCCGCTCGGATAGTTTTCCACGCGCGGCTCTTCATAGCCGAAGGTGGTCGGCGCCAGGGCGATCGGATCCTGGGGAAGCGCGTTGCCCGTGGGCTGGGCCGACCAGCGCGACACCTCCAGCTTGACCTCGATGCAGGGGAGCGTGACGTCCCCGCAGTTGGTGGTGGCCGACTTGATTTTGTCGGCAAGTGGATCGTAGAGGGTGTCGGTGCGGAGCGTTCCCAGGATGTTGGTGACGCCGATTTCAATCATGCAGGGCTCTTCGGTCAGCCCGAGTGAGGCGCACAGCTTCCGTTCATTCTCGCCGATCACCTCGAAGGGGAGGATCAGCGCCTGGAGGATGTTATTGCCGGCAAACGTGCCGAGTTTCTGTTGCCATGGAATGTCCGTATACCATTCCGAAAAGAGGGCGCCGCCTTTCAGGCGGGGCCAGAACGGCGCGCGGTCGCCGGCGCCTTGGGCCGTCGCGACCACGGCCGCCGTTCCGGCAATCAAGGCGGCCATCAAGCCGATGATTGTTTGCTTCTTCATGCACAACTCCCTCGCTGCCCTCTTGCGGACGCGCTTGGGCGTGCGCCGCACCGTGTAGGACTGACAGAGGATTTTGCCGCGAAACCGTAGGCCTTGCCAGCGGATTCGGGCGCTTCCGCCGGGCGGAGACTGCCGTCTGGCAGTCAGGTTTCCCGCAACGGCACATCGAAGCGCCCCGGTTCTGCGAAACTGACATCGTGCAAGCGATGGCATTGATCCCGATGACGGCTCCCGATTCACCCACCGTACCGCCTCGCCCGACATCATCGAGGCGCATCTTCGTGCTCGGCGGTACCGGCACCATCGGCCGCGCGGTCGTCCGCGAGCTCGTGGCCCGCGGTCACGAGGTGGTGTGTCTCGTTCGCCCGCGCGCGGGCGTGGATGCGGCGCTGGGCCAGGGTGCCAGCGCCGGACTGCTTGCAGGCGCCGAACTCCGGCTCGGCAATGTCACCGACCGGGACTCGCTGGCACGCGATGGCTTCCGCGGCCAGCGCTTCGACGCGCTGGTGTCCTGCCTGGCGTCGCGCACCGGCGCGCCGCGCGACGCGTGGGCCATCGACCATCAGGCGCATGTCCACGCGCTGGCCGCGGCGCGCGCGGCCAGCGTCTCGCAGGTCGTGCTGCTTTCCGCCATCTGCGTGCAGAAACCGCTGCTCGCCTTCCAGCACGCGAAGCTGGCGTTCGAGAAGGCGCTGATCAATTCCGGGCTGACGTACTCGATCGTGCGGCCCACGGCCTTCTTCAAATCACTTTCGGGCCAGGTCGAGCGGGTGAAGCGGGGCAAGCCGTTCCTGGTCTTCGGCGACGGCCGGCTCACCGCGTGCAAGCCCATCAGCGACGAGGACCTGGCGGCCTATCTTGCCGGTTGCCTCGAGGATGCGAACCGTCACAACCGCGTGCTCCCCATCGGCGGTCCCGGCGCGGCCATCACGCCGCGGCAACAGGGCGAGCACCTGTTCGCGTTGCTGGGGCAACCGCCGCGCTTCAAGCAGGTGCCGGTGGCGCTGCTCGACGGCATCATCGGCGTGCTCGGCGCCGCAGGGCGCGTCGTGCCCGCGCTCGCGGCCAAGGCCGAGCTCGCGCGCATCGGCCGCTACTACGCGACCGAATCCAAGCTGGTGCTCGACCCCGTGACCGGACGCTACGACGCGGCAGCCACGCCGGCTACCGGGACGCACACGCTAGTCGACTACTATGCGCGGCTGGTCAGCGGTGCCGCGGCACCCGAGCGCGGTCACCACGCGGTGTTCTGATCCACCGCCGGCACTGAGTCGCCGAGCGGGCCGGGCCGGCGCTTC
>JANNNM010000430.1:0-1778 GCA_031398535.1 Betaproteobacteria bacterium
ACGCCACGATGCTTCAGGCGCTTGTACTTGCCGCAGAGGCATTCGTAGTCCTTGACCGGCCCGAAGATCTTGGCGCAGAAAAGACCATCGCGCTCCGGCTTGAACGTACGGTAGTTGATGGTCTCCGGCTTCTTCACTTCGCCGTAGGACCACGAGCGGATTTTTTCGGGCGACGCGAGGCCGATGCGGATGGCATCGAATTCTTCTTCCTGCGTTACCTGCTTGAACAGATCGAGCAATGCTTTCATGCTTAATCCCTTTCCATGTCGACGTCGATGGCCAGCGAGCGGATTTCCTTCACCAGCACATTGAACGATTCCGGCATGCCGGCTTCGATCTTGTGCTCGCCCTTGACGATGTTCTCGTAGACCTTGGTCCGGCCGTTGACGTCATCGGACTTGACCGTGAGCATTTCCTGCAGCGTGTAGGCCGCGCCGTAGGCTTCCAGCGCCCAGACTTCCATTTCGCCGAAGCGCTGGCCGCCGAACTGCGCCTTGCCGCCCAACGGCTGCTGGGTGACGAGGCTGTACGGGCCGGTGGAGCGCGCGTGCATCTTGTCGTCGACCAGGTGGTGCAGCTTCAGCATGTGCATGAAGCCGACCGTGACCGAGCGGTCGAAGGCCTCGCCGGTGCGCCCGTCGTGCAACGTCACCTGGCCCGAACGCGGCAGGCCTGCCATGTCCAGCATCCCCTTGATTTCCTCTTCGGTCGCGCCGTCGAACACCGGCGTGGCGAACGGAACGCCCTTGCGCAGGTTGCCGGCCAGATGCGTGATCTCGTCGTCGTTGAACGAAGCGAGGTCTTCCGGGCGGCCCGTGGAGTTGTAGATCTTCTCCAGGAACTTGCGGACATCCGCCGTCTTGGCTTGCGCCTTCAGCATGTCGTCGATCTTGCGGCCGAGCCCCTTGGCGGCCCACCCCAGGTGGACTTCCAGGATCTGCCCGACGTTCATCCGCGACGGCACGCCCAGCGGGTTCAGCACGATGTCGACCGGCGTGCCATCCGCCATGTACGGCATGTCTTCCACCGGGACGATCTTCGAGACCACGCCCTTGTTGCCGTGACGGCCGGCCATCTTGTCGCCCGGCTGCAGCCGACGCTTGACGGCCACATACACCTTGACCATCTTCTGCACGCCCGGGGGCAGTTCATCGCCCTGCGTGAGCTTCTTCTTCTTCAGCTCGAACATCGCGTCGAAGGTGACGCGCAGCGCGGCCAGCGATTCCTTCATCGCTTCCAGCTGGGACGCCGTTTCTTCGCTCGCCAGTCTGATGTCGAACCAGTCGTGGCGGGCCACCGAATCCAGGTACTCCTTGGTGACCTTGGCGCCCTTGGCGAGCTTCTTCGGGCCGCCGTTGGCGACCTTGCCCGACAGCAACTTCTCGATACGGGCGTACTGGTCGTTCTCGACGATGCGCAGCTGGTCGTTCAGATCCTTGCGGTAGCCCTTCAGCTCGTCGTCGATGATCTGCGCGGCGCGCTTGTCGCGCTCGATGCCTTCGCGCGTGAACACCTGCACGTCGATCACCGTGCCGCTGATGCCTGACGGCACGCGCAGCGACGTGTCCTTCACGTCCGAGGCCTTTTCGCCGAAGATCGCGCGCAGCAGCTTTTCTTCCGGCGTCAGCTGCGTCTCGCCCTTCGGCGTGACCTTGCCGACCAGCACGTCGCCGGCCTCGACTTCCGCGCCGATGTAGACGATGCCGGAGTCATCAAGACGACCCAATTGCGCTTCGCCGAGGCTGGAGATGTCCCGCGTGATTTCCTCGGGTCCCAAC
>JANNNM010000495.1:0-1767 GCA_031398535.1 Betaproteobacteria bacterium
TTCGTGATGCTCGACCTCGACATCGGCATGCAGGACTGGCTGTGCGAGCCCTTCGAGTGGGACGACACGCGGCGGATGGATCGCGGCAAGGTGATGACGACCGCCGATCTCGAGAGCGGACGCGACTTCGGCCGGTATCTCGACGTCGACGGCGACGGCATCCCGTTCCGCACCTATCCCGGCACCCACGCCACGCGCGGCAGCTACTTCACCCGCGGCACCACCAAGGACCGCTACGCGCGGTACACGGAGGAGGGGGTGGCCTACGTCGACAACATGCAGCGGCTGCAGCGGAAGTTCGAGACCGCCAAGACGATCGTGCCGGCACCGGTCATCGAGCAGGCGAGCAAACCCACGCGCACCGGCGTGATCTGGTTCGGTTCCACCGGCGCGGCGATGGCCGAGTCGCTGGTGGCGCTGGAACTGGACGGCATCCACCTCGACCGCCTGCGGCTGCGCGCATTCCCGTTTGCCGATTCCGTGCATGACTTCATCAATGCGCACGAGCGCGTGTTCGTCGTCGAACAGAACCGCGATGCGCAGATGAAGTCGTTGCTGGTGAATGAGTGCGGTGTCGATCCCGCGCGCCTCATCTCGATCCTGCACTACGACGGCACGCCGCTCACCGCGCGCTTTGTCACCCGCGAGATTGCCGAGAAGGCCCGTCTCTTCAACGTCACACCGCTGCGCAAGGTGGCCCCATGACCTATCTCGCCAAGCCGAAGATTCATCACCCGTCGTTGCCGCGCAACGCGCTCGGCTATACGCATCGCGACTATGAAGGCGCCATCTCCACGTTGTGCGCGGGATGCGGCCACGATTCCATCTCGTCCGCGATCATCCAGACGTTCTTCGAGCTGGATGTACCACCGCATCGCGTGGCCAAGCTCTCCGGCATCGGCTGTTCGTCAAAGACGCCCACGTACTTCCTCGGGAACTCGCACGGCTTCAACAGCGTGCACGGACGGATGCCCTCGGTGCTGACCGGCGCGGCGCTGGCCAACCGCGACCTCATCTACCTCGGCGTGTCGGGGGACGGCGATTCCGCATCGATCGGGCTCGGCCAGTTCGCGCATGTGCTGCGGCGTGGCGTCAACATGGTCTATGTCGTCGAGAACAACGGCGTCTACGGCCTGACCAAGGGCCAGTTCTCCGCCACGGCCGACAAGGGCAGCAAGAGCAAGCGCGGCGTGGTCAACAGCGACGAGCCGATCGACCTTGCGATGCTGGCGCTCTCGCTCGGCGCCACGTTCGTCGCGCGCGGCTTCTCCGGCGACAAGACGCAACTGGTGCCGTTGCTGAAGGCGGCCGTCGAGCATCGCGGCGCGGCGTTCATCGATGTAATCAGCCCCTGCGTGGCCTTCAACAATCACGCCGGGTCCACCAAGAGCTACGACTACGTACGCGAGCATAACGACGCGGTCAACCGCCTCGACTTCATTCCGTCGCGCGCACCGATCACCGTGGATCTGCTGCCCGGCAGGACGCAGACGTTGCAGCTGCACGACGGTGGCTCCATCCGCCTGCGCAAGCTTGACGACGGCTACGATCCCACCGACCGCGTAGCGGCCATCGGCTTCCTCGAGGCGCGGCGCGCGGAGGGGGAGGTGGTGACGGGCCTGCTCTACATCCACGAGCAGAGCACGGACCTGCACGACGCGCTGGAGACGGTGCGCACACCGCTCAATGCTCTGACCGACGCCGATCTCGTGCCCGGCCACCAGGCACTGGCGGGCGTCAACGCGTCGCTGCGCTGAAGCCTACATC
>JANNNM010000592.1:0-3723 GCA_031398535.1 Betaproteobacteria bacterium
CGGCGCGCTGCCTCGCGTAAACTCGTGTCGATGAAGATCCTGACACCCTCCGCACGCCGCGACCTGCGCGCCAAGGCGCACCACCTCGATCCGGTCGTGATGATCGGCCAGCATGGCCTCACGCCGGCCGTCCTCCATGAGATCGACCTGGCGCTGACCAAGCACGAATTGATCAAGATGCGCGTGCTGGGCGACGACCGCGACGCCCGTGCCGCGCTGCTGGAACGTGTATGCACGGAGATGGATTGCGCGCCCGTGCAGTCGCTCGGCAAGGTGCTCACCGTCTGGCGCCTCAACCCCGAGAAGAAGAAGAAGGCCGAGGCCAAGGCCGAGGTGAAGGGCACCAAGGCTCCCAAGCGCGGCAAGCCGGTGGCGGCACCGCGCACCTCGGCCCGGCCGCCGGTGGATCCGGTGCGCGTGGCAAGGCGCACGTCGCTGGCCGATCCGGACGCCGCGGGCAGTGGCCGCGGCCGCCGTGGCGCGGCACGTTTCGCCTCGGCGGAGCCCTACGTGCCGGCCGACGACGCCGCACCGGCGGTGCGCAGGAAGTCGTCCTACACGCCCAAGACCAAGCCGAAGTCGTTTTCCGCGAAGCCCAATCCGCGCTCGGCATGGGAAAAGAAGAAGGACGCGGCCAATACCAGCACCAGCAAAGGCGTGGGTACCCCGGGACGGCGACGCCGCACGACGACCTAGACGTCACCGCACAGCGACCACTGCGTCGACCCGGATTTGCAGGCGAGGCTTCAGCCGCGGGGATGACGCGGCCTGTCCTCGCAATCGCGGTTTTCGCGATCAGGCACTGCCCTTCTTCGCCGGCAACGTGATGCCGGGATAATTGCGGATCACGGCGGCGTCGTCCTCGTTGCCGTGGCCTGCCGCCGACGCCATCATGAACATCTGGTGCGCAAGGGACGCCATCGGCAGCGGAAAGTGCGACGCGCGCGCCGTGTCGAGCACCAGCCCCAGGTCCTTGACGAAGATGTTCACCGCCGACAGCGGCGTGTAGTCGCCCGCCAGCACGTGCGCCATCCGGTTCTCGAACATCCACGAGTTGCCGGCGCAGTGCGTGATCACGTCGTAGAGCGCCTCGGGATCGATGCCTTCGCGCAGGCCCAGCGCCAACGCCACCGCGGCCACGGCGATGTGCACGCCGGCCAGCAACTGGTTGATGATCTTCACCCTTGACCCCGGCCCCGCGCGATCGCCCAGCCGGTAGACCTTGCCGGCCATCGCGTCCAGCAACTCACTGCACGCCGCGTAGGCCGCCGGCTTGCCGGCCGTCATCATCGTCATGTCGCCGGCGGCAGCCTTGGCGGCACCCCCCGACATCGGCGCGTCCAGATAAAGAATCCCGCGCTCTTCCAGCCGTTGTTCAAGCTTGACGGAGAACGCGGGATCGACCGTGGAGCACATGATGAACAGTGCGCCGGGCGCCATCGATGCCGCGCATCCACCTGTGCCGAACAGCACCTCCTCCGTCTGCGCCGCATTGACGACGACGGAGATGACCACCGGTGCCGCGGCCGCGACTTCGGCGGGCGATGCGCATGCAACGCCGCCGTCGCGGACGAACTCGGCGGCCGCACCCGGACGCACGTCACAGACATGCACGTTGTAACCGGCGCGGCGCAGCGAAGCCGCGACGCCGCTGCCCATGGCGCCCAATCCCACGATGCCGACGTTGGAACGCGCGGTCGAAGCATTCGAAGCAGCGGCGGATGAAGTCATGGTTATTGGATCCTGCAGGATTGGCGCGACAAGGCGAACGCCGATGATAATCCTCGACCCGCTGCATTCGCGCGTCGGGCGCAGGCAAAACAAAGGGGTCAGGGTCCCGTTGACCCTGACCCCTTTGTTAGGAGCCTGTCCCGACATTCGTCCACTTTCCGCGCGGTACGCATGCCTATGTGGCATGTCGCACCGCGCGCACCAGCTACGATTCCCTCAGACGTGGACAGCGTACGCGGCGTCCATTACGCTTTCGTGAACGTCACCTCGCCGTTCTTCACCGATACCTTCACCGTGTCGCCCGGCGCGTACTTGCCGCCCAGGATTTCCTTCGCCAGCGGGTTCTCGATCTGCTGCTGGATCGCGCGTTTTAGTGGCCGCGCGCCGTAGACCGGATCGAAGCCGGCCTCGGCCACCTTGTCGAGCGCCTTGTCGTCGATGGCGAACTTTACCTCCAGCTTGGCCAGGCGTTGCTCCAGGCCCTTCATCTGGATGCGCGCGATGCTGCCGATGGCCTTGCGGTCGAGCGGCTTGAACACGACGATCTCGTCGATGCGGTTGACGAACTCGGGCCGGAACGATTGCTTCACCTCCGCCATCACCGCGATCTTGATCAGCGCCAGGTCGGAACCGTCGTCGGTCATCTGCTGGATCTGGTGCGAGCCGAGATTGGACGTCATCACGATCACCGTGTTGCGGAAATCGACCGTACGGCCCTGGCCATCGGTGAGGCGGCCATCGTCCAGCACCTGCAGCAGCACGTTGAACACATCCGGATGCGCCTTTTCGATCTCGTCGAACAGGATGACGCTGTACGGACGGCGGCGCACGGCCTCCGTGAGGTAACCGCCCTCCTCGTAGCCGACGTAACCCGGCGGCGCGCCGATCAGCCGCGCGACCGAATGCTTCTCCATGAACTCGGACATGTCGATGCGGATCATCGCGTGGTCGTTGTCGAACAGGAACTCGGCCAGGGCCTTGCACACTTCGGTCTTGCCCACGCCCGTGGGCCCGAGGAACAGGAACGAGCCATACGGACGATTCGGATCGGACAGGCCCGAACGCGAGCGGCGGATGGCATCGGAGACGAGGCGCACGGCCTCCTCCTGCCCCACCACGCGGGCGTGGATCTTGTCCTCCATCTGCAGCAGCTTGTCGCGCTCGCCCTGCATCATCTTCGACACCGGGATGCCGGTGGCGCGGGACACCACCTCGGCGATTTCCTCCGCGCCCACCTGCGTGCGCAGCAGGCGCGGCTTCTTCTTGTCGTCCTTGGCGACCTCGGAATCCGCCTTCTTCAATTGTGCTTCCAGTTCCGGCATCTTGCCGTACTGCAGCTCGGACATCGCCTGCCAATCGCCCTTGCGGCGAGCCTCGTCCATCTGCAGCTTGATCTTGTCGATCGCTTCGCGGATGTGCTGGCTGCCCACCACATCCGCCTTCTCGGCCTTCCACACCTCGTCGAGGTCGGCGTACTCGCGTTCAAGGCGCTGGATCTCGTCCTCGATGATGCCGAGGCGCTTCTTCGATGCATCATCCTTTTCCTTCTTGACGGCTTCGCGCTCGATCTTCAGCTGGATAATCCGGCGTTCCAGCTTGTCCATCGACTCGGGCTTGCTGTCGATCTCCATGCGAATCCGCGCCGCAGCCTCGTCGATCAGGTCGATGGCCTTGTCGGGCAGGAAGCGATCGGTGATGTAGCGCGCGGATAGCTCCGCCGCCGCCACGATGGCCGGATCGGTGATGTCGACGCCGTGATGGATCTCGTAGCGCTCCTGCAGGCCGCGCAGGATCGCGATGGTGGACTCCACCGACGGTTCGCCGACCATCACCTTCTGGAAGCGCCGCTCCAGCGCCGCATCCTTCTCGACGTACTTGCGGTACTCGTCGAGCGTGGTGGCGCCGACGCAGTGCAGTTCGCCGCGCGCCAGTGCGGGTTTCAGCATGTTGCCAGCGTCCATCGCGCCTTCGGCCTTGCCCGCGCCCACCATC
>JANNNM010000636.1:0-5902 GCA_031398535.1 Betaproteobacteria bacterium
TTTCGCGACACTTTGATTGAACAGTGCGAACAAGGCGTTGACTACTTCACCATCCACGCTGGCGTCCGCCTCTCCTACATCCCGATGACCGTGAACCGCGTCACTGGCATCGTCTCGCGAGGCGGCAGCATCCACGCCAAGTGGTGCCTCGCACACCACAAGGAGAGCTTCCTCTACACGCGCTTCGAGGAAATCTGCGAGATCATGAAAGCCTATGACGTCGCGTTTTCGCTGGGCGACGGCTTGCGTCCCGGCTCCATCCACGACGCCAACGACGAGGCGCAGATGGGCGAGTTGGCCACGCTGGGCGAACTGACGCAGGTGGCATGGAAGCACGACGTGCAGGTGATGATCGAAGGTCCCGGCCACGTGCCGATGCACATGATCAAGTACAACATGGACGAGCAGCTGCGCCTGTGCGGCGAGGCGCCCTTCTACACGCTGGGACCGCTGACCACCGACATCGCCCCCGGCTACGATCACATCACCAGCGCCATCGGCGCCGCGATGATCGGCTGGTATGGCACCGCGATGCTTTGCTATGTCACGCCGAAGGAACATCTCGGCCTGCCCAACAAGGCGGACGTGAAGGACGGCATCATGGCGTACAAGCTGGCCGCGCACGCGGCCGACCTCGCCAAGGGCCACCCCGGCGCGCAAATGCGCGACAATGCGCTGTCGAAGGCGCGCTTTGAATTCCGCTGGGAAGACCAGTACAACCTGGGGCTCGACCCCGACAAGGCGCGCGAATTCCACGATGAAACGCTGCCGCAGCATGGCGCCAAGCTGGCGCACTTCTGCTCGATGTGCGGCCCGCACTTCTGCTCGATGAAGATCACGCAGGATGTGCGCGAGTACGCAGCCAAGCTCGGCGTCTCCGACGAGGAGGCACTGAAGAAGGGCATGGAAGTCAAAGCCGTGGAGTTCGTGAAGAAAGGCGCCGAGATCTACAGCAAGGCTTGAAAACCGTGGCCCGAATCACTCTCAAGATCACCAAACCCGCCGATCCGGCCGCCGCGCCGAAGGACCCCACGTCACGCGCATGGCGGGCGTCGCATGGCAAGCCGCCACCGCGCAAAGCCCCGCCGGTGGTGGCAACGCCAGCCACGCCGCCGCCGGCAGCCGCGACACCTGCGGCGGCCAAGCCGCGACGCGATCATGCTGCTCCGTCGTCGTCTCGTCGGCGCAACACGGCGTCGCCGGCGACGGCGCATGCCCGCACCGAGTGTCCACGTTCTGCCCCTAAGGCCCCCTACGGCGACCCGGCGCGGCCGCGCACCGAGCCGCACGCCAAGTCGGGCAACCGCTCGCGGCGCGCGCCCGATCCTTCCGCGCCACCACCGCGCGCGGCACCGGCTGCACCGCGCGTGGCGCCGGCCAGGTCATCCACGCACGAAAATCCCGATGACCCGCGGCTCTCCAAGCGGATGAGCGAACTGGGCCTGTGTTCGCGCCGTGAGGCCGATGAGTGGATCGTCAACGGCTGGGTGCGCGTGGACGGCAAGGTCATCGACACGCTCGGCACGCGTGTCTCCGGCAGCGCGCGCATCGAGATCGACAACGCCGCGAAGGCGCATCAGCTGGAGCAGGTGACGATCCTGCTCAACAAGCCGATGGGCTACGTGTCGGGCCAGGCCGAGGACGGCCATGAACCGGCGATGGTGCTGATCAAGCCCGACAACCGGTGGCCCGACGACCCGTCGCCGACCAAGTTCAAGATGGCGCATCTGCGCGGCCTCGCTCCCGCCGGCCGCCTCGACATCGACTCCACCGGACTCATTGTCTTCACGCAGGACGGTCGCGTGGCCAAGCAGCTGATCGGCCGTGACTCCGAGATCGAAAAGGAATACCTGGTCCGCGTCGAAGGCACGCTTTCCGATTCAGGCATGAAGCTGCTGCAGCATGGCCTCGAGCTCGACAACGTGAAGTTGAAACCCGCGAAGGTGTCGTGGCAGAACGAGGACCAGTTGCGCTTCGTGCTGCGCGAAGGCCGCAAGCGCCAGATTCGCCGGATGTGCGAGCTGGTGGGTCTGACCGTCGTGGGCCTGAAGCGCGTGCGCAGCGGCAGCGTTCCGCTGGGGCCGCTGCCCGTCGGGCAATGGCGGTACATGCGGCCGGACGAGAAGTTCTGACGCCGGCTTCCTCGCGTTCGGTCGTGGTCAGGCGTCGTGGATAACCTCACCCATGCGCTCTCCGGCGCGCTGATAGCGCGCGCCACCGCGCCGCGTCCACTGCCGGGCGTCAGGTTGCCGCTGCGTCGCCGCATCGTCCTCGGCGTGATCGCCGCATCGTTGCCCGACATCGACTTCGTGCTGTCCTTCGTTTCGCCCTATACCTACCTGCTGCACCATCGCGGCATCACCCACTCGCTGGTGATGCTGCCGCTGTGGTCGCTCCTGTGCGCGCTGATCTGCGCCAGGCTGTGGCGCGACGGCCTTGGCTGGCGGGCTTACTTCGGCATATTCGCCTGGGGCATCGGCATTCACATCGTCGGTGACTGGATCACGTCCTTCGGTACGATGCTCGTCGCACCGCTGTCGGACCATCGCTTCGCGCTGTCGACGACGTTCATCATCGACCTGAGCCTGATGGGTCTGCTGCTCGCGGGCGTGGTCGCCTGCATCGCGTGGCGACAATCGCGAACGCCCGCCGTGGTGTGCCTTGCGCTGGTTGGCGCCACGATCGGGTTCCAGGGCTGGCAGCGCCAGCAGGCCATCGATCTCGGGCATGCCCACGCCAGTGCGCAGGGCATGCAAGGCGCGCGCGTGAGCGCCCTGCCGCGCCCGCTGTCGCCGTTCAACTGGATGGTCGTGGTCGAGGACGATCACCAGGTCACTTTTGCGCCAGTGCGCCTCGTAGCCGGCAAGCCGTTGCTGAGCCGGGTCGGCATCGACTTCTTCAATCGCCTCGCGGCGCCGTACCTGCCGGCCTCGGCGGCCTCCTGGACGCGGGTCGACCGCTTCGGCCCCGATCCGATTGCACGCGAGGCATTCGCCTCATCCGGGTTCGCGTTCTTCCGCTGGTTTGCCGCGCATCCGGCGCTCTACCGCATCGACCGCAAGGGTGCCTCGACCTGCGTCTGGTTCCAGGACCTGCGCTTCCTGACGCCGGGCCGCGATGTGATGCCGTTCCGCTTCGGGTTGTGCCGCGAAGGCCAGGGGCCGTGGGAGCGGTTCGAACTCGACGACGAGACGCCGGACGCGCCCCGGCGCCTCGTCACCAACCACGGCGCCCGCGTGCCCGGGATGGTGGCGGCGTCGATCAGCGACGTGAAGCGCCGCCCTATTCCGCACTCATGCGCACGGCATAGCCACCGGACTTCTCGTCGGCCACGAGGTGCAGCAGACCACGCGCCTGCGCGGCCTCAAGCAGCGCGTTGAACGAACGAAAGCCGTAATACGATTCGTTGAAGCCGGGACGCACGCGCTTCAACGCCTGCTTGACCATCGAGCCCCAGATCTTTTCGTCGCCGCCGCGTTCGGCCACCAGCGCCTCGATGGTCCCCGTCACGAGGTCCAGGGCTTCGGTCAGCTTCTCGTCGTCGGACTTGTGCACGGCAGCCGGCACAGGCGGCATCGGCGTATCGGGGTAGATCTCGGCCAGGTTCAGCGGCGCCGGTGCAGCCACGGCGGTCGCGGCTTCCGCCTTGTCGGTTCCGCGCCTGCGGGACGGCCGCTTGCCGTCCGCGGCAGGTGCCTTCGCTTCTGCGGGCTTGGCCTCCACGGCACGCACATCGGCCGACTTGGCCGGCGACCGGCGCGCCGCGCGCTTCTTCTGCTCGCGCACGAGGTCGTCGTAGAAGATGAACTCGTCGCAATTGGCGATCAGGAGATCGGACGTCGAATTCTTGACCCCCACGCCGATCACGACCTTGTTGTTCTCGCGCAGCTTCGACACCAATGGCGAGAAATCGGAGTCGCCGCTGATGATGACGAAGGTCTCGACGTGCGCCTTCGTGTAGCAGAGGTCGAGCGCATCGACGACCATCCGGATGTCGGCGGAGTTCTTGCCCGACTGGCGCACGTGCGGGATCTCGATCAGCTCGAACGACGCTTCGTGCATCGACGCCTTGAACGCCTTGTAGCGATCCCAGTCGCAGTACGCTTTCTTGACGACGATGCTGCCCTTCAGCAGAAGGCGCTCCAGCACCTTGCCGATGTCGAACTTCTCGTAGTTGGCGTCGCGGACGCCCAGCGCGACGTTCTCGAAATCGCAGAACAGCGCCATGTTGGTGACTTCGGGTGCGGTGGCCATGTTTCAATCCCGGTGATGCGCCAAGCGCAGGAAACCCGCACAATAGCAGCCCCATGGAACTGCCCGCCCTCTCCCTCCTCGAAACCCGCGTGCTCGGCGTGCTGATCGAGAAGCAGCACACGGTGCCCGACTCCTACCCGCTGACGCTGAACGCGCTGCTGTCGGGATGCAACCAGAAGACCAGCCGCGATCCGGTGCTGGACGCCACCGAGGCCGAGGTCTCGGCGGCCATCGACCGGCTGAAGGGTCTCGACCTGGTCGTGGAGTCGAGCGGCGGCCGCGTGATGCGCTACGCGCAGAACCTGGCGCGCGTGCTCGGCATCCCGGCGCAATCGGTCGCGCTGCTGACGATGATCATGCTGCGCGGACCGCAGACGGTGGGCGAACTCCGCATCCATACCGAACGCCTGCACCGCTTTGCCGACATCTCGTCGGTCGAAGGCTTCCTGCACGAACTGGCGGCGCGGCCCGCCGGCGCGCTGGCGGTGGAACTGGCCCGGTTGCCGGGGGCGCGCGAAACCCGCTGGGCGCATCTGTTGTCCGGCGCGCCCGCCGTCGCGACAGCCGCGGTCAGCGAATGTCCCGAAAGTGACATGGTCACGGTGAGTGAAATCGTTACACTCAAGGCCAACGTCACGCAGCTGCAGCAGGAGCTCGCGGAAGTCCGGGCCGTTGTCGAGCGCATGGCCCGCGAACTGGGCATCGCGCCGACGTGATTTAGCCGTATCCTTTTCTCCGTTCGCACCCCCTTCACAGGAACCCGCATGGATATCGCCGTCTTCGTCGACAACGCCCGGCCCATCGTCATCGCCCTGGCCCTGAAGATCCTCGGCGCCATCGCGATCTACATCATCGGCCGCTGGCTGATCGGGATCGCCGGCAACCTCATCACCCGCGCCCTCGAGCGGCAGAAGATCGAGCCGACCGTGGTGCGCTACATCGGCAACACGCTCACCGTCGCGCTCAACGTGCTGCTGGTCATCGGCATCCTCGGCTACTTCGGGGTCGAGACCACATCGTTTGCCGCCCTGATCGCAGCGCTGGGCATCGCTATCGGCGCGGCGTGGGGCGGCCTGCTGTCCAACTTCGCGGCCGGCGCGTTCATCCTGGTATTGCGACCGTTCAAGGTGGGCGACTACGTGCTGGCCGGCGAGGTCGAGGGCACGGTGCGTGCGATCGGCCTCTTCACCACGTCGATCGATGCGCCGGACAACGTCAACACGATGGTCGGCAACGCCAAGGTCATGAACGGCACGATCAAGAACTTCACCAACAATCCGTACCGCCGCGTCGACCTGACCGCGCAACTCGATCACACGGTCGATCCGCAGGATGCGGTTGCCCGCCTGAAGGCCGTGTTGCCAAGCATCGCCAACGTGATGGCAGAACCTGCGCCGGATGTCGAGATCCTCACGTTCAACGAGCGCGGCCCGGTGCTGGCCGTGCGGCCCTACGTGCACACCGATCACTACTGGCAGGTGTACTTCGATACCAACAAGACGATCCGCGCAACCTTCGGTGCCGCCGGCTATCCGGTGCCCGAGGCGCACGTGCGGCACACAGGGTCCTGAGCGCGGCACGGCGCCGCCGCTTTTCCACGCGCCACCGCACTCCCTTCAACCATTCACGCAGCGAGGACGATCATGGG
>JANNNM010000638.1:0-1147 GCA_031398535.1 Betaproteobacteria bacterium
CTGCATCGCAGCTTCCTTCGGCTTCATGCCCTTCTCGATGTGCCGGAAGATGTTCTCCAGCACGACGATCGCGTCATCGACGACGAGGCCGATGGCGAGCACCATCGCCAGCAGCGTCAGCGTATTGATGGTGAAGCCGAAGAGATACATGAGCCCGAAGGCGCCGATCAGCGACACCGGAATGGTGACGATGGGGATGATCGTGGCGCGCAGGCTGCGCAGGAAGAAGAAGATGACCAGCACGACGAGAACGATGGCCTCGATGATCGTCGTGAACACCGACGAGATCGAACGATCGATGAAGACGGACGTGTCGTAGGAGACGACGAGGCGCATGCCGGAAGGCAGGTTCTCGTTGATCTTGTTGACTTCGGCGCGCACGCCCTTGGAGAGATCGAGCGGGTTGGCCACCGCCTGCTTGATCACGCCGATGTTGAGCGATGGCTTGCCGTTGTAGCGCGAGACGGTGCGCTCGTCGAGCGCGCCGATCACCACCGTGCCCACGTCGCGGACGCGCACCGGATAGCTGCCCACGTTGGCGATGATGATCTGGCTGAACTGCTCCGGCGTCTGCACGTCGGTCTCGGCGACCACGGTGAACTCACGCGACGTCGACTCGATGCGCCCGGCGGGAATCTCGGCGTTCTGCTTGCGGATCGCGTCCTCGACATCCTGCACGGTGAGTTTGTAGCCGGCGAGTCGTGTGCGATCGATGTTGATGCGCATCGACACCTGCCGCTCGCCGAAGATGCGCACGTCAGCCGCGCCCGGCAGCACGGACAGGCGCGGCTTGATGTAGCGCGCCACGTAGTCGGAGGCTTCGAGCGGCGTGAGCGAACCTGCTTCGACGGAAATGAAGATGATCGGATTGGAGTCGGCCTCGACCTTGGCGATGACCGGCTCATCCACTTCATCCGGCAGTCGACCGCGTACCCGCGATACCTTGTCGCGCACGTCGGCCGCAGCCGAGTCGGGGCTGCGCGACAGCCGGAACCGAACGTTGATCTGACTGCGCTCGGACCGGCTTTGCGAAGTCATCAGTTCGACGCCTTCGATGCCGGAGAGCGAGTCTTCCAACACCTTGGTGACCTGCGATTCAATGACCTCCGCCGACGCACCGCGATACGTGGTGCTCACACTCACCACC
>JANNNM010000668.1:0-4668 GCA_031398535.1 Betaproteobacteria bacterium
GCTGGGGCGCCTGTCCGACTACGCCAGCTACCAGGAGAAGATGGCCTCGCGCCTCTCGCACGAACTGCGCACGCCGGTGGCCGTGGTGCGTTCCTCGCTCGACAATCTCGCTGCGTCGCCGCTGCCGGACGATGCGCGCATCTACATGACGCGCGCGCAGGAAGGGTTGGCGCGGCTGACGCAGATCCTCACGCGGATGACCGAGGCCGCGCGGCTCGAGCAGGGCCTGTCCGATGTGGAAACCGAGCGCTTCGACCTCGTGCCGGTCATTGCCGGCTGCGTCGGCGGCTATCGGCTCGCCTATCCGCAGGCGGACCTGCATCTCGCCAGCACGGACACACCGATCATGATCAAAGGCGCGCCGGATCTCATTGCACAGATGCTCGACAAGCTGGTGGCCAATGCCGTGGAATTTGCGCATGGCGGGCGTATCGACGTGCGCCTCGACGCGGCGGGTGACACGGCGCGGCTGGCCGTGGCCAACGTCGGCCCGCCGTTGCCCGAAGGCATGCGCGAACGCCTGTTCGAGTCGATGGTATCCGTGCGCGCGGGGGGCGACGCCGGCACGCCCCACCTGGGACTCGGCCTCTACATCGTGCGCGTGATCGCGCAGTTCCACGGGGGAACAGTGCGCGCCGACAATCGCGCCGATGCCGAGGGCGTGGTGATCACCATTACGCTGCCGCTGGCGCTCAAGCCGGAAAGCGGCGGGTGAGCGGCGCGTCGAAGCGCACGTTGACGCGCAGGTTCCGGTTCCACGCATAACCCGCATTGCCCGTTTGCGGCGACGCCAGCGTGCCGGTGACCCGCGCCGGCCCGTAGGCATCGAACTTCAGCGTGCCCGACGCCTGCGCGTCGGCCTGCACGACCGGCGCATTGCCCAGGTGTGGATGCCAGACGATCAACGCGGTCTTCGCGGGCTTCGCCTCGTTGCGGATCGCCAATACGTAGTGCGGCAGCTGGCTCAGCACAGCATCGAGGTCCGCCGCCTGCGCCAGCACGTCGTCCGGGATCGGCTTCTCCGTCAGCAGGACCATCGGCCGCGGCTTCAGGCCATCCAGCGGATCGGGCGCCACGAAGACGTAGGCGAAGCGCAACGGCGCCAGCACCTTGCCCACGTGCATTGTGCCGATGGCATTGCCCGGCCGCCCGACCGTGACGGCGCGCGGAGTGGGCACGGGCGGCGGTGGCGCCGGCATTGCAACGACCAGGGCCGGTGCAGGCACCACCACCATCGTGGCGCGCAGCCGGTCGAGCGTGCGCTCGGCCGTGACCAGGTCGTCGCGCAGGCGGTCGCGCTGCCGGTCGAGATCGCGGATCTCGCTGCGCAGGTTCGAGCGGCGCGAGTCGGAGGCCGTGTCGCCGCGGATCTCGGCCTCGCGCCAGCTGATCGCGCTGCGATTGGCCTCGAGGTCCTTGCGCAACGCGGCCACCTGGGCGGCGGCGGCATGGTTGCGCGCGAAGGTTGCATCGCAGAGGCCGGCATAGCTGCCGCCGGCGAGACCGTCGCGAAACGCGTTGTCGGGCTGGCAGTACTCGGTGACGCCCACCTTGCGACCTTGCAGGTAACGCAATTCGTCGGGCGCCACCTTCACGTCCGCGCACGCGTCGCGGTGCTCGACGAGGCGCTCGACCGGATACCCGGCGCGGCCGTCCTTCAAACCAAGTTCATACCAGTCGGTCTTGGCGCATTGGTCGGCGGGAATCGTTGCGCAGCCGCCGAGGACGATGGCGAAGGCCGAGGCGAGCGCCAGTGGACGCGGCAAGGCGAACATGATCAGCGCGTCCGCAGCAGGCGCCCGGTCGCGTCGAACACGACGAACGGCCAGGGCGACTTGTAGTTGGTGAACTTGACCTCGATGGTCGTCGGCGCGCATTCGCGCGGCCGCTCGACGGCAATCTCGCCGTGCGCCCGGTCCTCCTCGTCGAGATTGCGCGCGAGCAGCGCCTTGTCGATCAGCATCGCGAAGCTGTTCCAGTCGACCTCGCGGTCCTCGAAGCCTTCGGGGCACAGCCAGATCTGGTCGTACGGATTGGGACGCTGCGCATAGCGGCCGCGATTGTCGACATCGACGATGGCGCGATCGGCCTGCACGAAGGTCGCCTTGTCGCGCGCGATCCACACGGCCATCAATTTTGCCGGACCGCGCTCGCGGCGGTACGCGGCCAGCACGGCCGGTGCTTCCTGCACCAGGTTGCGCCCCGCGGCGGCCTTGGCCTCTGCCGCATCCTTGCGCGCGGCCTTCGCGCGCTGCGTGCGGGCGTCGGCAATGGCCGCGTTGACGTCGAGCGGCGCGCCGGTGGCCAGGTCGAATGCCACCGCGGAAATGCCGAAGCCGGTCCTGCTGCCCACCTGGATCTCGAGGATCACGCGGTCGAAAGGCTTGCCGAAGTAGCCGACCGACGTCGACATCAGGAAGTCCGTCGCGCGCGACGGCTGCGAGCGGTGCGCGCGAAAGCGCTCGCGCAAGAACTTCTCGGTCACGGCGGACAGCCGGAAGTGCGATACGCCCGGGTCTGCGCCGGGCGCCCACGGCTTCAGCTGGCGCCCGTCCGTGCTGATCCACTTGCCTTCCTGCCAGATCACGTGGGTGGCCGGCGCCGTCGGCGACGCGTGCACCAGCGCGCTGCCTTCGTTCTCCGTCCAGGTCAGCATCGACAGCCACGGGTCGGCGCCGAATTTCTCGACCAGCGCGGCGCGGAACCGCGCCAGGTAGGCGAGCGTGCGGTCGTCGGCGCGCTGGGCCTCGCGCGCCTGGATCGCGCGCGTGTCCTGCGCCTCCACGGCATGCGCCAGCGGCAGCAGCACCAGGGCGGCCAGCGCGACGTTCTGCACGAAGCGGATGCTGCACATCGACATCGATGGCCTCCCATTGGCGCCGGCAGGCACGACAGCCGGGTCCGCGAATGATGATACCTGCGCCGAACAGGGCGACCAAGCCGGTACCGTGGATCGGCGATAATCGCGATCCCGACCGTTCCTGCATGCCATGCCATGAACCCCCTGTCCGCCCTGACCACGCTGCAGTATCCGATACTGACCGCGGCCGTGCTGCTGACGGTGTCGAACCTCTTCATGACCTTCGCGTGGTATGGACACCTGAAGCACCTGCAGTCGAGCCCGTGGTGGATCGCCGCGCTGATCGCATGGGGCATTGCGCTCTTCGAATACCTGCTGCAGGTGCCCGCCAACCGGATCGGCTTCACCGTGCTGTCGCTGGCGCAGTTGAAGATCATGCAGGAGGTGATCACGCTGGCGGTCTTCGTGCCCTTTGCGGTCTACTACATGGGCCAGCCCGTGAAGCTCGACTTCCTGTGGGCCGGCCTGTGCCTGATGGGCGCCGTCTACTTCATCTTCCGCAGCTGACGCCGCGCGCGATGCGCTTCCTGCCCATCTACTTCGCGTTCGCGGGTGCGTACCTGCTGTCGTATCTCTATCGCACCGTCAATGCGGTGATCTCGCCGGACCTGGTACGTGACCTGTCGCTCGATCCGTCGTCGCTTGGCCTTCTCACCAGCGCGTACTTCCTGGGCTTTGCCGCGATGCAGATTCCCGTCGGCATCCTGCTCGACCGCTTCGGGCCGCGCCGCGTCGAGCCGGTGCTGCTGACGCTCGCGGCATGCGGCGCGTTCCTGTTTGCCTATGCCGAATCGCGGCTCGGCCTGGCCGTGGCGCGCGCGATCATCGGGGCCGGTGCAGCGGCGTGCCTGATGGCGCCGTTGAAGGCGATCGCCACGTGGTATCCGCGCGACCGGCAGGCCTCCTATTCCGGCTGGATCATGGTGGCAGGCGGGGTGGGCGCGATGGCCGCGACCGTGCCCATCGAGTTTGCGCTGCGCATCTCGCATTGGCGGGTCGTGTTCGTGGGCCTCGGCATTGCCACGCTGCTGGCGGCGCTCTGCATCTGGTGGCGCGTGCCCGACATCCGCCCCGCGGCGGCAAGTGCGGGCTGGCGCGCGCAGTTCGCCGGCGTGCGCGCAGTTTTCGTGCATCCGCGCTTCTGGTGGATCGCGCCGCTGGCGAGCTTCGGCATGGGCTCGTTCATGGCCGTCCAGGGCCTGTGGGCCGTGCCCTGGCTGATGGAGGTCGATGCGGTGTCGCGCGCCTCCGCGGCCAATCACCTGCTGGTGATGAACTTCGTGATCATGCTGGGTTATGTGGCGCTGGGCTTTGCAGGCACCGGACTCGCCCGGCGCGGGATCGAGGCGCGGCACATTTTCGCCGCAGGCTTCGCGCTCAGTGCGCTCGCGCTGATCGTCATCTGGAGCGGCACGCCGGGCAGCTACCTGTGGTGGTCGTTGTACGGCCTGGGCGCGGCGGTCAACGTGCTGGCCTTCACGACGCTCAATGAAGGCTTCGGCCGTGATCTTGCGGGACGCACCAACACCACGCTCAATCTGCTGATGTTCGGCGGCAGCTTCATCACGCAGTGGGGCATCGGCGTCGTGGTCGATGCCGCCCGCGCGTGGTTCGGGCTCGACCAGGCCGGCGCGCTGCGCGCGGCCTTTGCGATCGTCATGGTCGGCAATGTCGTCACCTACGCCTGGTTCGTGGCCGGGTGGCGGCGGCACGCGGTCGTGGCGCCCGCCCCCATTCCTGCGTAACGTTCGACTCCATGCACCTCCACATCCTCGGCATCTGCGGCACCTTCATGGGCGGCGTGGCCG
>JANNNM010000684.1:0-2620 GCA_031398535.1 Betaproteobacteria bacterium
GGCTGTGGAAGTCGCCGGACAGGTAGCCGATCCGCAGGCGCTCGCCGGAGAGCGCGCGGCGGGGCCGCGCCGGTGGCACGCGGATCAGACTGGCGGTCCAGGTCTCCGCGCACTTGCGCTGCTCGGCACGCGAGGACGGCAGCGACAACAGCGCAAACGGTGACAGCGCCGGCCGGCCTTCGGCAACACCGGCGCGATACTGGGCAACGAGCGCGTCGCGATCCTGCCAGTCGGCCAGCCGCGCGCGCAGAAAGGTGAGCTGAGACAGCGCCGCGCCATGCTTCGGATCCACACGCAGCACCTGCTCGTAGGCCGCGGCGGCCGCGACCTGCCCGGAAAGCCGGAACTCGAGCAGGCTGGCCAATTCGAAGCGGAGCACGGTGGACATCGGGTGCCGCGCCAACGCCGACTCCAGCGTCTGCCGCGCCTTCTCGGGTGCGCCGATGCCGACTTCGATCTGCCCCTTCAGCGAAGCATAGCTTTCCTTCTCCGGGGCCAGGCCCGCTGCGCGTCCCGCAGCATCAAGGGCCTCGAGCATGCGTCCCGCCGGCTCAAGGCTGAGTGCGAGGATGAACCAGCCGGCTGCGTTGTTGCCGTCCCGCGCCAGCAACTGGCGCGATGCGGCTTCCGCTTCGGAAAATTCATTGGCAGCCAAGGCGGACGCCGCCAGGTTGGTCAGGATCTTGACGTCGTCCGGGGCGCGCCGCGCGGCTTCGCGAAAGGCATTGAGCGCGGCAGCTTCGTTGCCGTAGGCCTTCAGCGCGATGCCGAGGTTTGACCAGGCTTCGCCTGAACCGTCGTCGATGGCAATGGCGGCTCGGATGCGCTCGATGGCCGGTACCAGTTGCCCGGACTGATAGAGCACCACGCCGGAGTAGTGAAGCGCAGGCGCATGGCCCGGCATCACCTTCAGGATGGCATCGTAGCGAAGGTAGGCCTCGCGCAGCTTGCCGGCCTCATGCAACCGGAACGCCCGCGCGAACTCGGCGACGAGCGGGGTACCGGATTCGTTGGCTTCGTTCATCTAGCGCGATGCCCGCGCGCGACCTGCCGGTCCAGGTGCCGAGCAAAGGGCTTCGCGCTGGCCCAGGGCGCGCAGCGCGCGCGCACCGCGGATCACTCGTCCTTCAGCGAGAAGTTGATCTCGACCTCGCCGACATAGCGCTCACCCTCGGCCCGGAACTTCCACGATTCAAGAGCTGCACGCACCACCTTGTCGAACACGCGCGGCGGCTCGGACACGATGATCTGGATATCGGTGACCGCGCCCTTCTCGTCGATCTGCAGGCGTGCGACGACGCGTCCCTTCGAAACGCCGGCGCGGATGGCTTCCCGTGGATACGAAGGATCGTCGCCACTGGTGCGCACGATGCCCTTGCGCACCGCGGGTCGCGGCGGGGTCACCACCGGCACGGGAGCGGGCGCGGCGATGACATGCGGCTCCGTCGGCGGTGCCTGCGTCACGGCGGAGATGACCGGTGCCGACGTGGTCGGGACCGGAATGTCCGGCGGCGGCACGAAGGTCTCGATCGGCACCTGCTGGACCTTGGGCTGCTCGATGATCTTGCGCGGCGGCGGCGGCGGCGGCGGCGGCGGCAGCTTCACTTCCTCGATGATCGTCGCGGTGAGGGGCTTCTTGATCACCTGGATCACGGCGTTGCCGAGGCCGGACAACAATGCCCAGATGACGAGCACATGCACCAGGACGACGAACCCGATCCCCACCAGATGCTTGCCGGGGTCCCGCTGCTGTCGCGCGTAATCCATTTCGCATTCACTCCACTGGCCACCATCCCGGCTTCGCGCTCGGGGACGCGGACGTTGCCATCCACGCCTGGCCTGTTAGCACTAGTCGTTGATGAACTGCTCGCTGCCGACAATCCCGATCTTGGTCAGGCCAAGCCGCTGGGCCGACGCCATCACCATCGCCACCACTTCGTACTTGGCGTTCTTGTCGGGGCGCAGGTGCAACTCGGGCTGCACCGCCATATTGGCGGCATAGCGGAGACGATCTTCGAGCATGTCGCGGTCGACCATCAATTCGGCGTTCCAGAACACCTTGCCGGTGGGGTCGACGTCGAGCTTGACCACGTCGGGCTTGACCAGCGGCGGCGGCGGGTTGCCCGTCGGCATATTGAGGTTCACCGAATGCAGCTGGATCGGGATGGTGATGATCAGCATCACCAGCAATACCAGCATCACGTCGATCAGCGGCGTGGTATTGACGTCGAGGATCACATCCGGTTCGCCGGAACTGTTGCTGCTGCCCACGTTCATTGACATCGCAGTGCTCCTAGTTCCGCGCCGGCGGTTCGGTGATGAAGCCCACCTTGGCAATGCCGGCACGTTGCGCGGCATAGATGACGCGCCCGACCGATTCATACTTGGCGCCGCCGTCGCCGCGGATCTGCAGCTCCGGTTGCGGCGTCAGCACGGCGATCTTCTTCAGCCGCTCGATCAGGGCGTTGGTCGACGGGATGCGCAGGTCGTTCCAGAAGATGCGCCCCTGCGCGTCGACCGACACCACGATGTTCTCGGGCTTCGTCTCGCGGACCTCGTTGCGCTCCTTCGGCAACGTGACCGGGATCGACGTCGTGACCACCGGAATCGTGATCAGGAA
>JANNNM010000686.1:0-2006 GCA_031398535.1 Betaproteobacteria bacterium
GCGGTCAGCACGCCCACCGGCAGCTGCGCCGGCGCGATGATCGTGCGCGCCAGGGTGTCGGCGAATACCAGCAGCGCGCCGCCGGCCAGCGCGGAGGCCGGCAGCAGCCAGCGCTGGTCGTTGCCGATCAGCAGGCGTACCGCATGCGGCACCACCAGGCCCACGAAGCCGACGCTGCCGGCCACCGTCACCGCGATGGCCGTGGCAAGGGCGGCGAGGCCATGCAGCGCCATCGTCAGCGGCCGCACCGGCACGCCGAGGCTGGCCGCCGTCACATCGCCGCGCGCCAGCAGCGTCGCATCGCGCGCCAGCGGCAACGCCAGCAGCAGCACCAGCACCAGCGTGGCCAGCGCGATGCCGCCGTGCGTGCTGGAGGCGAGATCGCCGATCAGCCAGAACAGCATGCCGCGCACCTGCGCCTCCGGTGCCGTCGCCAGCATCAGCATGATCAGCGCGCCCCATCCCGCCGCGACGACGATGCCGGTCAAGAGCAGCCGCGTGGGCGACCACGCGCCTTCGCCGCGCGCAAGGCCGAACACCAGCAGGCTCGACACGATCGCGCCGCCGAAGGCCGCGGGCGTGACCAGTGCGGCCGCGCCAAGCAGCATGGCGCCGAGCGCGCCGCATGCCGCGCCTCCCGAAAGCCCCAGTACATACGGATCGGCGAGCGGATTGCGCAACAGCACCTGCATCAGTGCGCCGGCCACGGCCAGCAGGGCACCGACGGCAAAGGCCGCCATCGCGCGCGGCCAGCGCAGCTCGCGCACCACTGCGGAGGCGGTGTCGGTGGCGTCGCCGGTCATCGCGCTCCACACCGCAGGCATGCGCACCGGCACGCTGCCGGCGGCCAGCGCGAAGACGAGTGCAGCGGCGGCGCAGGCGGCCAGCAGGACCAGAACCGCGAAGGGAGGGAAGCGGCGCACGCAGGATCCGAACGTGGAGAGTGGGCGATTATAGGACGGGGGTACGGTGCGGCAGCGGCCTATACTTGGGTTTCCGCACCCGCGATTCGACATCTGCTGCGACGATGAACAAGGCCTTCACCCGCGAGTCCGAAGACGGCGACGATGCAGAGGACGATGCGCCGGAAGGCGCGCCGACGCTGCCCGCGGGCACGCGCAACTACATGACGCCCGGCGGCTTCGCGCGGCTGAAGGCGGAGCTCGACCATCTGGTCGGCACCGAACGACCGGCGCTGGTGGCCACCGTGTCGTGGGCGGCCAGCAACGGCGACCGCTCGGAGAATGGCGACTACATCTACGGCAAGAAGCGGCTGCGCGAGGTCGACCGGCGCATCCGTTTCCTGATCAAGCGCCTCGACCTGTCGCAGGTGGTGGACCCTGCCAGCCGCGACAATGACGACGATGCCGGACGGGTGTTCTTCGGTGCTACCGTCACCGTCGTCAGCGGGCGCGGCGAACAACGCACCGTCAGCATCGTCGGCGTGGACGAGATCGACACGACCCGGGGCTACATCAGCTGGGTCTCGCCGATGGCGCGCGCGTTGCTGAAAGCCGGCGAAGGCGACACGGTGACGCTGCAAACGCCGGGCGGGCCGGAGGAACTGACGGTGCTGAAGGTGGCGTACCGGCCGTTGGACACCGCGATGACAGGCGTGGAACGCGCACCTTGATGGTGGCCATGAGCGCCTTCCGCCCGGGTACCGGAGGCTTGCCGATGAACGGAAAGGCGGGCGGTTGACGCCCGGCGCGCGCGCCGCCTATAGTCGGTGAAAGCGCCCTCGCCGTCGAAACCGTACAATGCCTGTCGCCATGGATACTGACCTCGCCCAACTCGAACAGAAGCTCGCCACGCTGATCGCGCACACGCGCGCGCTTCGGGCGGCCAACGAGGCCCTGCGCCGTGAGCTGGCCACGGCCCAGGAGCGGCATCGCGAGATGACCATCCGCACGCAGCAGGCCGGCGCGCGTCTTGATGCGCTGATTGCCCGGATGCCCGCCGAATGAGCACGAAAGGCGTTCCGGCGGCGGACCGCACTGTCCAGC
>JANNNM010000687.1:0-3577 GCA_031398535.1 Betaproteobacteria bacterium
GTGGGCTCGTCTGTTCGGCTGATGGAGTGATGCTTGCGGCGAAGTTTACACTTTGTGCACAGGGGTTTGACGCGGTGTCGCGGTGGGTCGCGTCACGCGCAACCGACACCATTTTGTTCAAGGAGCCACCGTGGTCGATGCTGCGCTAGATTGCCCGGAGCGTCCGCGCGAACGCCTGTTGGCCTTTGGTCCCGCTGCGCTCACGGATGCGGAGTTGCTGGCGGTTTTGCTGCGCACCGGCGTGCCGGGGCGCCCGGTGCTCGATGTGGCGCGAGGTCTGCTGGAGCGTTTTGGCGGCGCGGCCGGCGTCCTGGCGGCGGGGACCAAGGAGCTGCGCGGGTTGCGCGGCCTGGGTCCCGCACGCACGGCTGAATTGAAGGCTATGGTGGAGTTCGTGCGGCGGGCGCTGCTGTGTGATGTGGCACAGCGCGACGCGCTGTCCTCGCCTGAGGCGGTGCGCGACTACCTGCGCCTGACGATGGCGCCTCTGCCGTATGAGGCCTTCCTGGTCATCTTCCTCGATAGCCAGAACCGCCTGCTGGCCGCGCGGGAGCTCTTCCGCGGCACGTTGGCGCAAACCAGCGTCTACCCGCGGGAGGTGGTCAAAGCGGCGCTGGAGCACAACGCGGCGGCGGTCATCCTGGCCCACAACCATCCCAGCGGGGTGGCGGAGCCCTCACGGGCCGACGAACTCCTCACCCAGGCGCTGAAGCAGGCACTGGCGCTGGTCGATGTCCGCATCCTCGACCACTTCATCGTGGCCGGGGCCCGGGTGGTGTCCTTTGCGGAGCGGGGGTTGATGTGAACCGCAAACGAAGTATGCTGGGTGGGATGCAGGCGCAGAAACTTCGCTATGTCGTCTATGAACAGGATGGCGCCTTCGTGGCGCAGTGCCTGGATGTAGACGTGGCCAGCGAGGGCGATACCGACGAAGGCGCGGTAGCCGGTTTGACCGAAGCGCTGGAGCTTCATTTCTCTGCCGAAGCACCCACGATGACGACTTCCCGAGCCGTGCGCTTCGGGGAAATCGTCATCCATGCCTAAGCGCTATTCCACCCGGGATGTGGGAGTGATCATGGAATTGCTTGATTGATCGCACTATTAATAGTACGATTCAACGTGCTATGGAATCACAACTCAGGTGACCTTGATGTCCCATATCAGTGCCAACGATCTGAAGACCAAAGGTATTGCCGCCATTGAACTTGCTTTGAGTACCGCGCCAGAGGCCATGGTCTCGGTGCGGGGCAAGGATAGGTTCGTGGTCATGGATGTGGCGCATTACCACTATCTGCGCGAGTGCGAACTCGACGCCGCCCTGGCGCAAACCCGCGCCGATCTGGCGGCTGGGCGCCTCTACCAGGAGTCGCCAGAGGCACACCTCGTGCGCCTGGATGCCATCAACAAGCTTTGATGCCCGCGGCTTTGCATGCCGTATGTCCTGATCTTCACTGATCACTACAACCGCCGTGCAGCGCGGTTGCTCAAGCGTCACTCGGATTTGCGCGGGCAGTACCTGAAAACGCTGCAGTTGCTGGAATCCAACCCGTTTCACCCTTCGTTGCGTTTGCATCCCCTCCGGGGCAGGCACGAAGGCCTTCATTCCGTTTCAATCAACCTGTCCTACCGCATCACACTGGAACTGTTGATTCAGGATCAACAGATCATCCCCGTGAATGTGGGGGGTCACGATGCCGTTTACTGACCGAGGTGACCGTCGCGGACGGCCTCGATGAAGAGAAACAAGGGGCGGTGCTGGAATGGGTTGATTTGGGGCGGGTTTTGCGCGATAATCATGGGCTTTCCCCAATTCCAGCCGTGCACACCGCGTCAGAAGTGGTGAGCACGCCGAACACCGCTTAAGGAATGAGCCATGGCTCGAGTCTGTCAGATCACCGGTAAGGCCCCGATGGTGGGCAACAACGTTTCGCACGCCAACAACAAGACCAAGCGCCGGTTTTTGCCGAACCTGCAGCGCCGCCGGTTCTGGGTGGAGAGCGAAAATCGGTGGATCAACCTGCGGTTGACCACGAACGCCCTGCGCACCATCGACAAGAATGGCATCGACGTCGTCCTGGCCGATCTTCGCGCCAAGGGCGAGCGTCTCTAAGCCCAACGGATCGGGAAGAACATCATGCGTGAAAAGATCAAGCTTGAATCCTCGGCCGGCACCGGCCACTTCTACACCACGTCGAAGAACAAGAAGCTGATGCCCGAGAAGCTCGAGATCAAGAAGTTCGATCCCGTGGCTCGCAAGCACGTGATCTACAAGGAAACGAAGCTCAAGTAACGCCGCCAGGCGCTTGCGCCGGCCCTGCATCGCAAAGCGCGCAAGGGCCCAGGCAGTGTTCTACATGAGATTTGTTCCACATCAAGGCCTGCCCCCGGCAGGCCTTTTTGCTGGGCGCTGCAGACAGGCATGCCGCGTGGCTGCCCTGTCGCAGTCCCGTCGCCCCTGATACGATCTATCCCCATGGCCCTCTCGGACGCCCTTCCGTTTTTCCGTGCGTGGGTCGCAGACCCGCTCCGGGTCGCCGCGATGACGCCCTCCAGCCCCGAGCTTGCGCGGCTGATGGCGACTGAAGTAACGCCCGATTGCGGTCCCATTCTTGAGCTCGGCCCCGGCACCGGCGCCATCACGCAGGCGCTGCTGGCGCGCGGCGTCCGTGAACGCGACCTGACGTTGCTGGAATTGAGCGAGGGCTTCGCGACGATGCTGGAACGTCGCTTTCCGGAAGCCCGCGTCGTGTGCGGCGACGCCGCCCGGATCCGCCGGATGAAACTCTTCGGCAACGAACTTGCGGGGGCGGCCGTCAGTGGATTGCCGCTGCTGGCCATGTCACCGCGTCAGGTGTTCGCGGTGCTGTCCGGCGCGTTCGAGCACCTGCGGGCCGATGGTGCCTTCTACCAATTCACCTATGGTCCGCGGTGTCCCGTGCCACGGCCCATCCTTGACCGGCTGGGACTCGACTATGTGAAGATCGGCGGCGTGCGCTGGAACCTGCCGCCGGCGTCGGTGTACCGCATAGAACGACGCAGGCCTTCGGTGCTGGCGGCGGACTGACGACTGCTAATCTGCTGCGGCGTATAGGACAGTCTCTTCCTGGTGAATGCTGTAGTGGTCAAGGTAAAAGCGGTAACCTAAGTTTAGTGACTCCAGCCAGAGCGGAATGGCGAAGAAGTCCTCGACGCGGTGATATAGCGAAATTGCAAGGCGGGGCTTCCAGCGTCGGATCGACTCTTCGCCACCCTTGAGCGCCGCCAGTTCGCTTCCCTCGATATCCATCTTGATGAAGTCGATGCGCGAAATGGTTCCCTCGGCCGCCACACTGTCGAGGGTGCACAGCCTCAGTCCACTTTCCACGCCGATCCGGGCCCCAGGGTCAATGGCAGCGCTACCGCTGCCACCCGCGCTATCTACATCCATGTCGGCAACACCAGCCTCAATGATTTCGATGCATGGCTCCAATGCTGAATTCATGCGAAACGCTTCACGCATGATTTCGCAGTGCTTGTGCAGCGGGTCAAACGTATACACGCGTCCTGTCGGGCCGATATGGAGCGCAAAAAACAAAGC
>JANNNM010000793.1:0-3992 GCA_031398535.1 Betaproteobacteria bacterium
CTGGCCGGTGCCAGCGCATTGGGGCTCGCCGGTGGCAGTCTGGCTGCCACGGGCGCGCCTGCCGTCCCTGCTGCGCAACGCGACTTCGCCGCGCTTGCCAGCGGACTCACCGGGTTTCCCCCACCGTCTCCGGATGTCGCCGCCAAGATGTATCGCGCGTTCGCGACACCGGCGCGCCGCGCGCAACTTGCCGCGCTGTCGCGCGTCGTCGCGACCACGCCCGCGGCCGACCTCGATGCGGCGCTGAAGGCCGGTGGCCTCACCGCGCTGGCCAACGAGCTGACATCCGCGTGGTTCTCCGGCATCGTCAACGGTCCCAAGGGCCAGCAGGTCGTGCTCTACGTCGACGCGTACGTCTGGACGTCGATGTCGTTCAGCAAGCCGATGGGCCAGTGCGGCGGCGCGCTCGGCTACTGGTCCACGCCACCCGCGTAACGCGCCTTCGCTTCATCCCCCTTCACGTCGCAGCAAGGAGCCCCGGTGGCCGCATTGGACGCAGATGTACTGATCATCGGGGCCGGTATCTCCGGTGGCCTCGTCGCCTCGAAACTGGCTGCCACCGGCGTCAAGGTGCTGATCCTCGAAGCCGGCCCGCGCGTCGATCGAGGCACGGCCGTCACGCAGTTCTACAACGCGCTGGTCAAGGTGCCGGAGTGCGCGTATCCCAATACGGCCTATGCGCCGCATCCGCGCTCCGACCAGCCGGACGGCTACTACGTGCAGGCCGGGCCGCAGAAGTTCGCCAGCACCTACCTGCGCCAGGTCGGCGGCACCACGTGGCACTGGCTCGGCACCTGTCTGCGCCTCGTCCCCGACGATTTCCAGCTGGCCACGAAGTTTCGCCGCGGCGTCGACTGGCCCATCGGCTACGACACGATCGAGTCCTGGTACAACGAGGCCGAGAGTGAAATCGGCGTCTCGGGCGACTCGGCCGACGACCTGGGCTCGCCGCGCACCAAGCCCTACCCGATGCCGAAGATCCCGCAGTCGTATCTCGACCTCGAAATCACGAAGGCCTTCGCCGGCACGCCCTACCAGGTGCGCAGCACGCCGCAGGGCCGCAATGCGTTGGTGCGCGACGGCCGCCCGCCATGCTGCGGCAACAACAGCTGCATTCCGATCTGCCCGATCCAGGCGAAGTACGACGCCACCGTGCACATCGCGCGCGCGGAAGCCGCCGGCGCCAAACTGATCGAGCAGGCGGTGGTCGACCGCATCGATGTCGGTGCCGATGGCCGCATCACCGGCGTGCGCTACAAGCGCCCCGATGGCTCGACCGCGCAGGTCACCGCCAAGGTCTTCGTGCTGGCGGCACACGCGATCGAGATCCCCAAGCTGCTGCTGATGTCGCAGGGCCCGCGCGCGCCGAAGGGCGTGGCCAATAGCAGCGACCAGGTCGGCCGGCACCTGATGGATCATCCGGTGCAGCTCTCCTATGCGCTGTCGGCGCAGCCGGTGTGGCCGTATCGCGGCCCGTTGTCCACGTCCGGCGTCGAGAACACGCGTCTCGGCGACTGGCGCGCGACGCGCCCGTCGTTCCGCATCGAGGTGGGCAACGATGGTTGGTCGTGGCCCACCGGGGCGCCGATGGCCGACGCGCAGGAATTTGCCGGCAAGGGCCTGCGCGGCGTCGCGCTGCAGAAGGCGCTGCTCGACCGCACGTCGCGCGAGATCCGCTTCGGCACGCTGACCGAGCAGCTGCCCGACCCCGCCAATCGCATCGTCCCCGACTACGGCAAGCGCGACAAGCTGGGCATTCCGCGGCCGCGTCTTACCTACAAGCTTGACGACTACACGAACGCAGGCCTGGCCGAAGCGCGCAAGATCCACGAAGCGGCATTCGTGAAGATGGGCGCCACGTCGATCACGCACAACCCGGACGACCAGTTCCAGGGCGCGGGTCACGTGATGGGCACGACCCGCATGGGCAAGGATGCGAAGACAGCGGTCGTCGACGGCGACCTCCGCACCTTCGATCATCCGAACCTCTTCATCCAGGGCAGCGGCGTGTTCCCCACGGGTGGGGCCGCCAATCCGACGCTGACCATCGCCGCGCTGGCGCTGCGCAGCGTGGATGCCATCCGCAAGTCGCTGGCCTGACGTGCGCATGCGTCGGCAATTCGCGCGGCAGCGTCGCGCCGTGGTCTTCCTGTTGCTTGCGCTGGGCGTCAGCGCGATGCCATCGCTCGCTACGGCGCAGTCCGCACCCGCCTACGGCGACGCGCTGTACGAACCGAAGCTGCGCCAGGGCGGCAAGGACGTGATGTGGCTGCCCACGCCGGATGCGATGGTGGCCCGCATGCTGGCCGCCGCGCGCACGTCGCCGCGCGACATCGTGTACGACCTGGGCGCCGGCGAAGGCCGCATCCCGATCGCCGCCGCGCGTGACTTCGGCGCGCGCGCGGTGGGCATCGAATACGACCCGCAGCTCGCCGCGCTGGCCACGCGCAACGTCGCGCGCGCCGGCGTGGCGGATCGCGTGCGCATCATCGCCGGCGACGTCTTCAAGGAAGACTTCACGCCGGCCAGCGTGGTCACGCTGTACCTGCTGCCCGATCTCAACCAGCAGTTGCGTCCGCAGATCCTGGCAATGAAGCCGGGTACGCGCGTCATCAGCTACATGTGGGACATGGGCGAATGGGAGCCCGATGAAACGATCGCGCTGGGTGGCGACCAGGCCTTCCTGTGGACGGTGCCCGCGCCCGTCGAAGGCCGCTGGACCGTGCGCGATGGCCGCGGCCGCGTGGCCGCCACCCTGACCGTGACGCAACGCTTCCAGCGCATCGGCGGCACCATCGCCGCCGATGGTCCGGCGCAACCGCTGCTGGGCGCATTCGTGCAGGGTCCGACGATGGGGTTCACCTTCGTCGGCAGCGACGGTGGCGTGCGCAATACGCGCCTGCGCATTGACGGCGCCCGCGCCAGCGGCGCGATGAACTTCGTCGACCAGGCCACACCCATCACCGCGGCGCGCGACTGATCTCCGGCGTCTGCGTCGTCAGCGCGGCCAGCGGCAACGCGAGGCGCCGATCCGCCACGTTGCGTTGCTCCGGCGTCAGCAGTGCGTAGAGCGCCTTGCCGGCGTCGACGACATCCTCGACCGCAGTCAGCCGGTTGCGCGCGCCGTCGGCCAGCGCATCGAGGAGCTGTGGCGCGGTCGTGGCCGTGGTGGCCTCGCGCACGGTGCGGCGCCGGTCTTCGAGCAGGCGCTGCACGCGTTCCTGATACGTCGTCCACGCCGGCATCTGGCCCGGCTGCAGCCGCAGGTCTTCTTCCAGCTGGCTCATCCGCAACGCGACGATCTCCGCGAGGTTCTGCCGCGGGACCTTGTCCTCGTCCGGACGCGCCGGGCCGCCCCCCTTCGGCCCCATCGTGACGCCGGAGCGCGCGGGTCCCGTCTGCGCCAGCGCGGCGGGCACCATCACCACCAGCGCCACGCCCGCCAGCATCATCATCCATTGCCGCTGCATCCGTTGACTCTCCCGGTTCCTCGCCCGCGCACCGATGGGGCGGACCCGCATTGAACCACGCACGCCGCCATGCGCGATGGACGGGGTGGCGGCGCCCCGGTGTCAAGGCAGCGCCGGCCGCCGCGCGGTGTACGATCCGGCGATCCTGTCTCGCCGCGCCGCGCGTCCTGCCCATGAGCCGTCCCATCATCGCCTACTTCGCCACACTCGCCGCCTTTTGCGTACTCGACTTCATCTGGCTCGGTTTCGTCGCGCGCGGCTTCTATCAGGCGCAGGTGGGTTCGCTGCTGTTGGACCCGCCGAAGTGGGCCGTCGCCGGCGTGTTCTATGCGCTCTACGTCGTCGGCATCGTCGTGTTCGCGGTGCAGCCGGCGCTCGACGCCGCGTCGTGGCAGAAGGCGATGCTGCTGGGCGGCCTGTTCGCGCGTCGGTTCCGTTGCTCGCTATCTCGATCGACTGCGCACCAATCCGTTTTACAGCGGACTGAAGAGCGAAGTGACTCGCATGCTCAATTGCTTACCA
>JANNNM010000841.1:0-2784 GCA_031398535.1 Betaproteobacteria bacterium
GGCGTCTTGTCCCAGAAGATGCGCCGGCCTTCGGCCTGCTGTTGCGGCAGGTCCGGCTTCTTCGCGATCAGGTCCTTGATGAAGGTGGCGTGATCGGAGACGTAATGGCGTGACGGCAACATCGGCATGGCGGGACCATCAATGAGGTGGCGCGAGCAGCGATTTTATCACTCCGTCTGGATGGGTGCCGGCACATGCCGGCCCGCCACCAGCGGAAACACGAAGAGACGGCATTCGAGCGCACCGTTGAAGAGCGGCACCTTGCGCGCCACCTTCAAGTGGATGAGCTTGGGCAGGCGCAGGTCGCCGGTGAGGAAATGGGCGGTCCAGCCGGCGAAGCGCTGTTTCAGCGCGTCGCCCAGCAGCGGATAGAACGCCGCCATCTGAGCCTGGTCGGACAGGCGCACGCCATAGGGCGGATTGGCCACCAGCATGCCGGTGGCGGCGGGCGCGGTGCGGGTCAGCAGATCGGCGGTGTCGGTGACCACCCAGCCGTCGAGCCCCGCCGCGCGCAGGTTGACCTGCGTCTTGGCAACGGCGCCAGGCGCGATGTCGCTGGCAAAGATGCCCGGCGTGGCGGGGGCCGGGCGGACGCGATCGCGCGCCACCTGCTTCATCCGCTGCCAGGCCGGGCCATCGAACCACAGCAATTTCTGGAAGCCGAAGGCGCGCGTCAAGCCCGGCGCGCGGTCCGCGGCGATCATTGCCGCTTCGACAGCGATCGTGCCGCTGCCGCACATCGGATCGAGCAATGGCGTGTCCGGCGTCCAGCCCGTCAGTGCAAGCACGCCGGCGGCGAGGTTCTCGCGCAGCGGCGCTTCCTCCGCGTCGCGGCGATAGCCGCGCTTGAACAGCGGCTCGCCTGACGTGTCGAGGTAGATCGTCGCGTCGCGTTCCGTCAGATGCACATGGACGCGCACGTCGGGCGCGCGCTTGTCGATTGACGGCCGGACGGTGGTGTCGTCGCGCAGGCGATCGCAGACGGCATCCTTGACGCGCAGCGTGGCGAACTCGAGGCTCTGCAGCGGCGAGCGCGTGGCGGCGATGTCCACGCGCAGCGTGCGCGACGGCAGGAATAGCTTCTTCCAGTCGATGGCCTTCACCAGCGCGTACAACGCGTGCTCGTCGGCGTAGGGGCCACCGCCGACGCGCCAGAGCACGCGGCTGGCGATGCGCGACAGCAGGTTCACGCGGCACGCGAGATCGAGCGGTCCCGTGAAGCCGGCGCCGCCATCCACCGTGGTGACTTCCATCGCGCCGATGGCGGTGAGCTCGGCCGCCAGCACGGTTTCGAGGCCGCGCGGGCAGGGAGCGAAGAAGCGTTCGGTCATGGCGGGTGATCGCGGCGCGGTCAGAACGGCTTGGCCACGACGAGATAGACGACCGCCACCAGGATCGGCAGCGCGGGGATCTCGTTGATCCAGCGATAGAAGACTGCGGGGCGCGTATTGCGGTCTTCCGCAAACACGCGCACCGTGCGCGCAAGCCACATCTGGTACGCAATCAGGATGAGCACCAGCGTCAGCTTCGCGTGCAGCCAGCCGCCGCCGATGCCGTAGCCCAGCCACAGCCAGAGCCCGAACACGATTGTGGCCACCATGCTGGGCATCATGATCCCGCGCAGCAGCCGCCGCTCCATCAGCTTGAAGCGCTCGATGCTGATCGCATCGGTGGCGGTGGCGTGGTAGACGAAGAGCCGCGGCAGGTAGAAGAACCCGGCGAACCAGGTCACCACGAACACGATGTGCAGCGTCTTGACGATCAGCATGGCGGTTGTGTTCCTACTTCAGCAGGCGCCGGCGGGTCAGCACCAGCGCCACATAGTAGGCCAGCGCGGCGTAGAACAGCAGCACGGCGATGTGCAGCAGGATGTCGGCGGGTACCCGCCCGAGCATCAGCGGCCGCGCCAGGTCGATTGCGTGCTTCAGCGGAAGGAACTGGGCGATGCCCGCCAGCCATGCCGGCATCTGGTCCACGGGGAAGTACACGCCGGACAGCAGCAGCATCGGCGTCAACACCAGCGTGAAGAAGTAGGTGAAGAAATCGTAGTTCGGCGCCAGCGCATTCATCACGAGGCCGGCGCCGCCAAAGGTCAGGCCGACGAGAAAGCCGAGCGGCACGATCCAGATCGCGAGCCACGTGTGGCCGTAGCCCAGTGCCATGATCACCAGCAGGATGGCCGTGGTGGACATCACGGCCTTGGTGCCTGTCCACAGCCACTCGGCAAGGAACACGTCGTCGAGCGCGATGGGCGCGTTGATGATGCCTTCCCAGGTCCGCTGCACGTGCATCCGCGAGAACGCGGAGTACATGCCCTCGAAGCTGGCGGTGAACATGGCGCTCTGACATACCATGCCGGTGCCGATGAACGCGATGTAGCTCATGCCGTTGACCTCGCCGATCATCGCGCCCAGGCCGAAGCCCAGCGCCAGCATGTAGAGCAGCGGGTCCGCAATGTTGCCGAGCACGCTCGCGAAGGCCAGCTTGCGCCAGACCAGCACATTGCGGCGCCAGACGGGGATGAAGCGCAGCGAGAACTGCGGCGGCGCGAGATAGTTGCTGACGTGGGGCGTGGCCATGGGGGTGTCTAGTGCTAACAGGCCCTAGTCGCGCAGCTCGCGGCCGGTGAGCTTGATGAAGAGATCTTCGAGATTGGCCGGACGATGCAGGTAGCGCACGTTGGCGCGCGTGGCGAGGTCGGCCAGCAGCGGCTTCGGTTCATTGGTGTAGCAGAACGCCGTCTCGCCCGCGATCTCGAGGCGCTGCGACAACGCGCGGCCCTGC
>JANNNM010000864.1:0-1084 GCA_031398535.1 Betaproteobacteria bacterium
CCGGGTTCCAGCTTGTCCAGCGGATAGTTGTGAGGCACGTACGCGGCCAGCGAGATCTCTGCGAAGGCCTTGCTGCGATCGGTGCCTGCGACCGTGAATTTGCCGTCCTTGAACTCGATGTCGCCTTCGGCGGCTTCGAGCAGATGCGCTGCGATCTTCTTGCCCTTGGCGATCACCTTGTCCAGTGCCTTGACGATGGCCGTGCCGCCCACCGACAGCGAACGCGAACCATAGGTACCCATGCCGAAGGGGATGCGGCCCGTATCACCGTGCACCACCTCCACGTTGGCAATGTCGATGCCGAGGCGCCCGGCGACGATCTGCGCGAACGTCGTCTCGTGACCCTGCCCGTGGCTGTGCGAACCGGTGAATACCGTGACGCTGCCCGTGGGATTGACGCGCACCTCGCCGGCCTCGAAGAGACCCGCACGCGCGCCCAACGCACCCGCCACGTTCGACGGCGCCAGGCCACATGCCTCGATGTACGACGCATAGCCGATGCCGCGCAGCTTGCCGCGCTTGACCGAATCGGCCTTGCGCGTGGCGTAGCCCTTCACGTCCGCCAGCTCGTTGGCGCCGTCCAGCGTCGCATCGTAGTTGCCGATGTCGTAGGTCAGCGCCACCGGCGTGGCATACGGGAACGTACGGATGAAATTGCGGCGGCGGATCTCGTCCTGCGGCAGCTTCATGTCCACGGCGGCCTGGTGCACCATCCGCTCGACGACGAACGTGGCCTCGGGCCGGCCCGCGCCACGATACGCATCCACCGGCGCGGTGTTGGTGAACGATGCCGTCACTTCCACATAGATGGCGGGCGTAGTGTATTGCCCTGCCAGAAGCGTGGCGTAGAGAATCGTCGGGATACACGACGCAAACGTGGAAAGATAAGCCCCCATGTTGGCGTTGGTGATCACGCGCAGCGCCAGGAACTTGCCATCCTTGTCCATGGCCAACTCGGCGTGCGTGACGATAATTGGTTCGGTGAAACCGCCCTCTGGGATCAACGCTCCTTCAAGCAAACCGTTGTTCGCGGCTACGCCCCGAGGCTCGCGCTGCTGCGCCCCGCCATCAATCTCGTCGCACG
>JANNNM010000889.1:0-1996 GCA_031398535.1 Betaproteobacteria bacterium
GGCGATCGGGCGCGAAACCCGGCGCCTCGTCGCTGCACCACACGACGACATCCGCCGCGGCCTCGATATCGCGGACCTTGTAGCGGTCGATGAGCTTGTTGTAGCCCGCGAAGTACAGCACCTTGGACCCGGCGCGGCGGAACGCCTGGCCGATCGAGAACAACACCGCATTGCCGAGTCCGCCGCCGACCAGCACCACGGTTTCGCCGGGCTCGATCTCGGTGGGCGCGCCCGTCGGCCCCATCAGCACGACAGGCTCGCCGGGCTGCAGGCGCGCACACAGGTCGGAGGACCCGCCCATCTCCAGCACGATCGTCGAGACGAGTCCGCGCTCGGCATCGACCCACGCGCCGGTGAGCGCCAGGCCTTCCATCGCGAGACGCGTGCCGGCGGTCTTGGTCGCCAGCGCCTCGTAGTTCTGCAGCCGGTAGAACTGGCCAGGCTCGAAGCGTTCGGCGGCGGCGGGCGCGCGCACGATGACTTCAACGATGGTCGGCGTGAGTCGCACGACGCGCTCGACGGTGGCGCGCCAGCGGCCGTCGAGCACGCGGTAGAACGCGGCATCGTCGTCTGTCGACGCGGGCGCCACGCGGGCGAGCACGCGCGACACGATCGGGTAGCCCTGCTTGGCGCTGGCCATCGCCTTGACCACGTTGCCGTGGAACGACGGATGCAGGTCGCCGAAGAAACTGGTGGCGCGGCCATCGGGACGGATCCCGGTCAGAACGTTGGCGACGGGCGGCTTCGCGAGACCGCGAATCACGCTGACCGGGGCACCCTCCTCGTCGAGCAGGCGGAAGTACTTGCCATCCAGCACGAAGTGGCCGGGGTCTTCGCGCGCCAGCACCGTGTTGGGTTGCGTGCCGGCGGCCACCAGGATCGTATGCGCGGGCAGTGTGGCCTGGGCGAGCTCGGTCCATGCGCCGGCCTCGTCGCGCTGCTGCTGCGACAAGCGCAGGCCCGTGGCCGCGCCTTGCGCATCGACCTCGATGGCCAGCGGCGTCAGGCCTTCGGCAAAGCGGATGCCCTCTTCCAGCGCCTTCTCCACCTCTTCGTGGTTGAGCGTATACGACGGACTGTCGACAAGCCGGCGGCGGTAGGCAATGGTGACCCCGCCCCAGGCGGTGATCATCGCCGCGATGCGCGGCGCGCGGTCCTCGCGCTGCGCCAGCGCGCGTTCCTCGCGCAACGCGCGCCCGTGCGCCAGGAATTCATGCGCAATGGCGCGTTCCACCGGCGTCCACGCGGCTTCGACGGCGGCGAGGCTGCCGGTGGCAACCAGCGCTTCGTGCCGGGCCAGGAACTTCTCGACCTGCACCGGGTAATAGGCAAGCGATTCCGTCGCGGTGTCGATGGCGGTGAGGCCACCGCCGATTACCAGCACGGGCAGGCGCACCTGAAAGTTGGCGATCGAATCGTGCTTCGCGGCGCCGGTCAGCTGCAGCGCCATCAGGAAATCGGACGCCGTGCGTACCCCATTGGCCAACCCGTGCGGCAGGTCGAGCACCGTCGGCTTGCCTGCGCCCATCGCCAGCGCGATGTGATCGAAGCCCAGCGCAAACGCACCGACGTCGTCGACGGTGCCGCCGAAGCGCACGCCGCCATAGAGCGCGAAGCGATCGCGACGCTCGAGCAGCAGCCGGATCATCTTCAGGAAATTCTTGTCCCAGCGGACCGTGATGCCGTATTCCGCCACGCCGCCGAAGCCGGCCATCTGCCGGTCATCCAGCGGCTCGGTCAGCGTGGTGACGTCCGCGATGGGTTCGAAGGCAACACGCTGGCCGCCGAGTGTGATGCCGGACAACGCGGCATCCAGGGGTTCGATCTTCAAGCCATCGGCGCCGACGACCGTATGGCCGTCGTTGACGAGGTGATGCGCCAGCGTGAAGCCGGCGGGTCCCATGCCGACGATCAGCACGCGCTTGCCCGTGCGCGGGACCGGCACCGGCCGGCGCAGATTGAGCGGGTTCCAGCGCGTGAGCAGCGAATAAATCTC